>CAZWNR010000001.1:0-41256 GCA_964635665.1 uncultured bacterium
GCTCGTTCCATCAGCATGACCTGGGAACTGCGGATTTCCTCTGGACTGGGGGGCTGGCGCTGGGTATAGGTGCCGTCGGGGTGCATATCCCAGGCTTGGCGGTTGTCCTGAAGCATGACCTCCAAAATAAATTTCAGCTCGGCTCGCAGGGCTGGATCGGTGATCGGAACGACCACCTCCACCCGGCGATCCAGGTTGCGCGGCATCCAGTCGGCACTGCCCAGCAGGAAAATTTCCTCGCCACCGCCATGGAAGTAAAAAATCCGCGAATGCTCTAAAAACTGGCCAATAATGCTCACGACGCGGATTTTGTCGCTGATGCCCGGTAACCTAGGGCGCAGGCAGCAGATTCCGCGAATAATCAGATCAATAGTGACCCCCGCCTGGGAGGCCTGGTACAGCAAATCAATGAGTTCTGGATCCACCAAAGCATTCATTTTGATGATGATATGCCCCGTTCGGCCCCGCTGCACCTGCTGGATTTCATCGTGAATTAGAGCCACAAATCGCTGGCGCAGGGTGAGGGGAGCCACGAAGAGCTGACGGTACTGGTGCTGGCGGGAATAGCCCGTTAGGTAATTAAAGAGATCGGAAATATCGGCCCCCAGGTCGGCCTGGGCACTCAAGAGGCCGAGGTCAGTATAAAATCGGGCGGTCTTGGGATTGTAGTTTCCGGTACTAAGGTGACAATAGCGCCGGAGCTGATCCCCTTCCCGGCGCACCACTAGCGTAATTTTGGTGTGGGTTTTCAGCCCCATCAGGCCGTAGACGACATGAACACCGGATCTTTCTAGCTTTTTGGCCCAATTAATATTGTTTTCTTCGTCAAATCGGGCCTTAAGCTCGACTAAGACGGTCACCTGCTTGCCGTTAGCCGCCGCTGCAATCAGGGCATTCACAATCGGGGAATCCCCAGAGGTGCGATACAGGGTCATCTTGATCGCCAACACCTGGGGATCGTGGGCCGCCTGGAAGATAAACCGCTGCACCGTGGCCGCAAAGGCATGGTACGGATGATGAAAGAGCTGATCCTGGCGGCGCACCAGGGCAAAGAGATCCTCCGCATCCTCTCCATCACCATCCACCTCGCTCACCCGGGGTTGTCCCAGGGCAGCTAAGGCGGGGGGAACCGTGGGCACCCAAACGGGAGCCTTGAGGTCGGGGAGGGGCAAATCCATAAAGGTCGCGACATCGCCCAGGCCTAGCAGACCATCCACGGCGTAGACATCCACCGCCGTCAGGCCCAGTTCCGCCATCACCATCGCCCGGAGTGCCGGGGGGGTGCGTCGTTGAATTTCCAGGCGCACCGCCGATCCCCCTAGGCGTCGTTTCCGTAGCTCCTGTTCAATGGCCAACATCAGGTCGTCGGCTTCGTCCTCCGCCACCGTCAGATCAGCGTCGCGGGTAAGGCGAAACAGCGTCTGGGATTGGATGGTCATGCCAGGGAAGAGCGCCCCGATATGGTGGGTCATCACCTGTTCGAGGGGAATACCGCACCAGTGGCAGGGCTGACGGCGTTTCGACCAAAGGTCCTCCGGCAGAGCAATAAACCGGGGCAACACGCGGGGTACCTTCACCCTGGCGACGTGGGTAACCTGGGTGCGAGGATCCTCCAGCACCACGGCCAAACTGAGACTGAGATTGGAAATATAGGGGAACGGATGCCCCGGATCCACCGCCAGTGGAGTGAGGACGGGAAAGAGGTGATCCTCGAAATAGTGGTTGAGATACTGGCACTGAGCCTGGTTAAGCTGACGATAGTGCAACACATAGATCCCGTTTTCGGCCATGCGAGATCTGAGGACGCGGTTAAAAAAACGGTGCTGCTGCTGCACCATGGGCCCCAGGGTGCGATGGATCAGTCGAAGCTGCTGGCTAGGGGTGCGGCCATCGGGGGATTTGACCGTCACCTGGGCTTCGATTTGCTGCTTAATTGCCGCCACCCGCACCATGAAGTACTCGTCTAGGTTGCGGCTAAAGATGGCCAGCAACCTCAGTGCTTCCAGTAATGGCGTTCGTTCGTCTAGGGCTTCGTGGAGAACCCGGCGGTTAAACTCCAGCCAACTGAGTTCGCGGCTGAGGTAGTAGGCCGGATCGCTCCAGCACCGGGCTGGGAAAGGATGCACTTCGACGGCAGTCATGGCCCTACAGCACCTCCCGTTGGATGGTCCAGCGGTCGCCTAACACAATCACCTTAATCAAGGATTCATTGTAGGTTTACGTTAAGTTAATCATCCTACCCTGAATGTCTAGGAGGCGTATAGGCCAGGAACCGTAGGCAACTGTACAACTGAAAGGCGGCATCCCAGGGGGAGGGCTCACTACGGTTGAGTTCCAGGTAGGGGGAAATCTCCGGTAGCAGGTCGATGAAATCGAGGGCGCTCTCGCCAAAACCGTTGAAATCTCGATGGAGCGTGGGTACAATCGCCTGCTCAAACCGAGTTTTGAGGGCTTTCCAGGCCGTCGCTGCAATTAAGGGGCCATCCACCGGGGGTTCCCACAAACCGGGCACGGGGGCCGACTCTCGATAGCGGTAGGTGCGATCACAAAACCGCAGCACACAGCCCCGTCCGTGGAGATGCCAGTCCAGCACCTCGGCATAGTCCTGGGTCGTTTCCTTCCGTTGCAGCTTGCCCCAGGGGCCAAGGTCTACCACCGACTCGTAGATCGGCAGCAGCCCTAGCACCCACTGGCTAATCTCCGACCATTGCAGCTGCAGAGTGCCCTTCTGGCCGCTGGCATTCTGGCACAGTACCGTAATCTGCGGGGCAAAACTTTGGATTGTGTGTACCCGAAACACGGGCAGCGCCTTGATGGCTTCCATGGATGACCAAAAGCAAGGCACCCGTTGCTGATGCAGTTGTTCGCCCACGTAGCGCAGTTCCCCCATGGCCCCCGTGCGGTGCAGCCGCCAATACTGACTAGGCAACCGAGTGCGGGCCGTGTAGGGATCAATCCGCATCACCTTGGCTAAGCCCTGGGCCGCTTCCTGTCGCTGATCACCCACCACGGGCTGCAACACCAACACGCCTGCCGCCTCAGATCCTGGCTGGGCCTTGGCGGCGTTGAGATCGTGCTCTCGCTGACGAGCCAGGTGATCCCGCACTCGCTTAATGCCCTCCCTCGCCGGGCTCAGCACCTTGGTATTGGCCGTCGTTTGCAGCAGCCTCGTGTAGGTTGTTTGCGCCCTTTCCAGCTCGCCCTTCGCCTCCCAATACTGCCCCATGGCCAGTGCCAACCAGGGATCTTGAGGCTTTTCCCTCTGCCACTGCTTAATCAGTTGGGCGGCCTGGGTCAGTTTTTGCGCCTGGAGAGCAGCGGAAACCAGATCGTACATGGGGATCGTGGGGTAGGGGGGCTAGGGACTGGCTAGAGCAGGCGGAGTTGCTGAGCCTCGTCTGGGGTAGGGACGTCGTCAGGGCAGAGGGCTAGATCCGCCAGAAAGTCTCCAGGATCAACGTTATCCCCATCGTGGGCGAGACCGTCGTGGGAAAGATCGTCAATCTCTTCCATGAGTAGGGCCGCCGCCGCCAGCATAGCGGTCTTCAACTCGGCAACCTCAGGCCGACTGTCTAGGTAGGTGTCTAGGGCTGAGAGGGGATCAAGGGCGCTATCGGTGCCCAAGTCTGGCAAGCGGTGGCCGGAAGTGACCGGATTAATGTGAGCCTGCACCGTGTAGGTATGGGCCGATGAGAGGGCTGTCCCTAGGGCGGTACTGTCGATTTGATCCACCTGGTCGGGCCGCAGACGGTAGAGACAGCGCACTACGGCGTCGGTAATTTCAGCCCTGGCAATGGCCTGAAGCAGGGTCTCCTGAGGCATTTCCGACGCCGTGAGATCCACCTGAATCGTCCGAAAAGGGCGCACGGGTAAGGGACAAAATTCGGCGGTGGTCGCTCCCCGCTCCAAGCGAACGAGGACATAGCCCTTATCCTCCAATTCCTCGCTGAAGTCCACCCGCTCAATGCTACCGGGGTAAATCATGAGGGGCCGATCGCAGAGCACCTGATGGCGATGGACATGCCCCAGGGCCACATAGTCAAAACAGGGCCGCGCCAAAAGGGCCATAGGAATTGTCAGCCCTCGCCCCGCCGATAGGAAGCGCTCTCCCCCGTAGCTAGCCGTGTCTACCATGGCATGGGCCAACAGCACGGCGGGCCAGTCAGGATCGAGACTGCGAATTTCCCCTTCTAGGGCCACCCGTAGCCGATCCAGCAAGAGCTCATTCACCTGGGCCATGGAGAGGCCATCGGTTTCGGGACGAGTCAGCAGGGTGGATCGCGTCAGCCAGGGTAGGGTCACCACCTGTACCGGGCCTTGACGGGTGTCGATGCGGTGGGTTTCCAAACGATCCCCCACCACCACCCCCGGCACTCCCAGAGTGCGATAGATCGACAGGCTGGCTCCCCCTAGCCCCTGGGCATGTTGATCGTGGTTACCCACCAGCAAAACCGTGGGAATACCTGCCGCTGACAGCCGACAGAACTGATGGGCCAAGGCCTGCTGCACCAAGGGCGGAGGGGTGGCGTCGGGGAAGGCATCTCCCCCAAACAGCACCAGATCCACGGACTCTGCCAAAGCTCGGTCAATGCAGCAGGACAGGGCCGCAACAAAGTCTTCTAAGCGGGTGTTGAGCCCGGTTTCGGGGTTGATCCGACCGTGGGACAACCCACTGCCAAGGTGAATATCCGACAGGTGGAGCAGGGTTAGCATCGTGGCGGCAGGTGCAAAGGCCGTTTCCCTATGATAAAACCTTCCTCAAGAAACCACGCCTCAGCTACATTCTGCCGTAACATCGGCCCATGCCTCCTAGGCTACCTTTGGCTGCCCCAACGGCAAGAAAACAGCCGGGGCGGCCTGCCATTCCTTCCCGTTGCCATGGTTCCCGTTCCGCCACCCCTATCCGACCCCACCTACCTGCGCCACCACCACTGGATGCAGCAGGCTCTAGCACAGGCTTTGGCTGCCGGGCAGGCCGGTGATGTGCCGGTGGGGGCCATTGTTGTCGGCCCCCAAAACCAACTCCTCGCCGCCGCCCACAATCGCCGAGAACAGGATCAAGACCCCACGGCCCACGCCGAAATCCTAGCCCTGCGGCAGGCCAGCAGGCAGTTGGGCAACTGGCACCTAAACCAATGCACCCTCTACGTCACCCTAGAGCCTTGTCCCATGTGTGCAGGGGCCATCCTGCTGAGCCGCCTCGGCCTCTTAGTTTACGGAGCCGACGATCCCAAGGCTGGAGCCGTGCGATCCCAGATCAACCTGATCGATGGCCCCTGCTCTAACCACCCTCTGCCTGTGCTGGCAGGCATTCTAGCCAATCCCTGTGAACAACAGCTTCGGCAGTGGTTTGTCCAGCGCCGCCAGAACCGTCAAGCTCCCCGTTAAGCGCCAAAATTGATCCTGGAGCCGACTTGCCAAGATCTGCCCCAGCTATCCGGCCCCCAAACTGTCCTGTTTTCATGAATACTCTGGCACTCACAGCGCTACGGTAAACCTAAGTTGTCAAACCTGAGCCGTTTACCGAGTGGTCGTCTCCACTGTTCCCATGGTGTTTCCGCATTCCCTCCCGATGGCCTCCTCCAAAACATCTGAATCGATCACTTCGCCCGCTGTTCCTCCCACTCAATCCCGCTGTTCGCCGTGGCTGACCCCCCTCGCCTACTGGCTGGGGCAGTATTTCGTGCTACCGAGCTACTTTGGCCACATCACCATCACGGGCCAATCCCATATTCCCAGCCATGGCCCCGTCATTCTGGCCCCCACCCATCGCGCTCGCTGGGATTCCATTGTGCTGCCCCTAGCCGCCGGTCGCCCCGCCACAGGACGGGATCTGCGATTTATGGTCACCGACGACGAGGTGAAAGGTCTCCAGGGCTGGTTTATCCGCCGCCTGGGTGGCTTTCCGGTGAATGTGCGTCGCCCCACCATCGCCAGCCTGCGCCACGGTATCGATCTGTTGTTAAGCCAGGAAATGCTGGTGATCTATCCCGAAGGGGGCATCCGCCGCGAGGATCACGTTCATCCCCTCAAACCGGGCCTCGCTCGCCTAGCGATTCAAGCGGAGGCCGCCCAACCGGGCCTCAACGTTCAGATTCTCCCCGTCGATATCCACTACGGCGAAGCCTATCCCCAATGGCGCGGCCCTGTACAAGTTCACATCGGCCATCCCCTAGCGGTCAAGGATTATCTCCAAAGCGACATCTCCCCCGAAGCCCTCAAAACCGGAGCACAGAACATTACTGCCGATCTAACCTCACAACTGGTGTCCATGGTGACAGCACGGCAGCATCGTTCAGAAGCCTAGGGCTACCCATCGGTGACGCAAACTCTGAAACCTAAACTAAAAGGGCTACACCCTATCCAAATCAGCTACGCTGCTTGTGCTAGCTAACCCAACGTTGCTAGTTTCCCCAGAGTTTGACGTGATATTCTCCCCCACTATGGAACTGTCCATTCAGCCCTTCACGGTGCACAAACGCGTACCGCTGACGATCAGTCGCGGCACCACCGCCACTGCTACCAACCTTTGGATCAAAATTCGGGCCGACGGCCTAGAAGGGTGGGGCGAAGCCGCTCCATTTTCCATTGGCAGCCACCACCAAACCCTTGCCCAACTCCAGCAAGATATGGCCTGTTTACAGACGGTGCTGGCACCCTATCATCCTTGGGATCGTCAAGCCATTGAGGCCGCTATCCAGCCCCTCGGCCTTCAGTCCGCCAGTCGAGCCGCCCTGGATGTGGCCCTGTGGGATTGGTGCGGCCAAGCCACCCAACAGCCCCTCTGGAAACTCCTGGGCCTGGATCTCAGTGCCATCACCCCCACCTCCGTGACCGTTGGCATCATGGAGCCTGAGGCCGCCCTTCAGCGAGCTCAATCCTGGCTCGACCAAACCCAGGCCCGGGCCATCAAAGTCAAGCTGGGCAATCCCAAAGGAATAGAAGCCGATCGGGCGATGTTCCAGGCTATCTATGATCAGGTACCCGCCCATCTCAGCCTCAGTGTTGATGCCAACGGCGGCTGGAGCCTTGACCAAGCCATCACCATGGCCCAGTGGCTAGGGGAACGTGGCATCACCCACCTCGAACAACCCCTCCCCGTTCACATCGACCACCAGCTGCTGCTCCTGCGGCAGCAGTCCCCCGTTCCCATTTTTGTGGATGAAAGCTGCTTTTGCGGTCAGGATATTCCCCGGCTCGTGCCCCTAGTCGATGGCATTAACATTAAACTGATGAAAGCTGGCGGCATCACCGAAGTCCTACGGATGATCCACACCGCTCGATCCGCTGGTTTAAAGGTCATGTTCGGCTGTTATTCCGACAGCAGCCTAGCCAACGCAGCCATGGCCCAACTGTCCTCCCTAGCCGATTACCTCGATCTCGATAGTCACCTCAATCTCCAGGACGATCCCTTCACCGGGCTCAACCTCTCCGACGGACGAATCCTCCCCTCTGCCGACCCCGGACTTGGACTAGCCTATGTACCTCACTCCTGAAAGCCGCATTGCCCTGCTGATGCACGAAGGTACCCAGAGCACCATGGGAAAAACTGGGCTATCCATGCTGCGCTACAGCAAGCCTCCCATCGTAGCGGTCATCGACTACCAGTCGGCGGGGCAATCCCTAGCTACGCTAACCGGCATTCAGAGGGACGTTCCCATTGTGGCATCCGTGTCTGAGGCTCTTACCCATCAACCCAATGTGTTGGCCATTGGCATCGCTCCCTCCGGCGGAAAACTACCTGACCCCTGGTTTCAAGATTTGAAGCAGTCCGTTGCCGCTGGGCTGAGTCTGGTGAATGCCCTCCATACGCCCCTGGCTCAGCACCCCGATCTTTTGCCCAACCTCAAACCTGAACAATGGATTTGGGACGTGCGGCAGGAACCACCAGGACTAACCGTTGGCACCGGAAAGGCGATGCAGCTTCCTTGTAAGCGTATCCTTGCCGTCGGTACGGACATGTCCGTTGGCAAAATGTCCACCATCCTAGAACTCAATCGGGCCTGTCAAAACCAAGGGCTCAGATCCAAGATAATTGCCACTGGCCAGACTAACCTCATGCTAGGGGACGATGGCATTCCCCTGGACGCGGTGCGGGTAGACTATGCCTCTGGCGCAGTTGAAATGATGATGATGCGCTACGGCTATGATTACGACTACCTCTTGATCGAAGGTCAGGGTTCTCTACTCAACCCAGCTTCTACAGCGACCTTGCCCCTGTTAAGAGGATCTCAACCAACCCATCTCGTTCTCTGCCATCGGGCTGGACAAACCCAGATTCACAATTGTCCCCATATCAAAATCCCCCCTCTGCCACAGGTAATCGAGCTATACGAACAGGTGGCTATCGCTGGGGGTGCGTTTACACAGTCAAAGGTAGTTGGTATCGCGCTCAATACAGGTCATCTACCCGAATCAGAGGCCATTGACGCAGTTCAAGCCGTAGAGAAAGATACGGGGCTTCCTTGCATCGATCCAATTCGTTATGGAGCCCAAAAACTCTTAACGGCTATTGCGTAACGAGAAAATATTACAAGACTGGAGATCAAGAGCTCGCTGTTGCTATTTCTTCCGAAGGCGATAGGTGATACGACCCTTGGTCAAATCGTAGGGTGTGAGCTCCACTTTCACCCGATCCCCCGGCAGAATCTTGATGTAGTTACGGCGGATTTTCCCAGAAATATGGGCCAGGACATTAAAACCATTATCCAAGTCAACTCGGAACATGGCATTAGGAAGGGACTCGGTGACAGTTCCTTCCATTTCAATTAGGTCTTGCTTAGACAAGTCTACGTCTCCTCTTTAGTTTACTCACTGAGCCCCGAACGCTCCCCTAGGCACATTCCCAATCCCCCTATGCCTATGCAATCCCATTATCCCAGGAGATTCTATCGGTATTGTGGATCAGAACGTGCCTTAAGATTAGCAAAAATCTAAGGTCTAGGGTTTCATCTCCACAACCTAAACCCCAAAAGGCTAGCCGCTAATGACTGCTTGCAGAGAAGCATAGACGGCCTCCATAGGCTGATTGCCATCCACAGATACCAGCTGCTGCCGATCTCGGTAGAAATCAATCAATGGAGCGGTTTGTTGACGATACACATCTAAACGATGACGAATGACCGATTCTTCGTCATCTGCACGACCTCGCTTCAGCAAACGAGTAACAATCACTTCATCTGCAACGTCTAAATTGACCACAAAGTCAGCAGGCTGCTCAATTTGCTCAAGCAGCTTGATTAAAAACTCAGCCTGGGAAACATTTCGAGGGAAACCATCGAGCACCCACCCAACCTGGGCATCCTCTTGAGCCAACCTTTCTCGGATGAGATCTAAAATCAACTCATCGGGCACAAGTTCGCCAGCCCCCATATAGGCCTCAGCTTTCTTACCCAAATCAGTACCGTCAGCCACCGCAGCCCGTAGAATGTCCCCGGTAGAAATGTGAGGTACAGCACAATCAACCGCCAACATCTGAGCCTGCGTACCCTTACCAGCCCCCGGCGGGCCCAAGAAGATAAGACGTGTCACTATTGCTTCACCATTCCTTCGTAGCGTTGCGAAATCACATAGGTTTGAATCTGCTTAGCCGTGTCAATGGCTACGCCAACCAGAATCAAAAGCGAGGTTGCACCAAAGCCGCGAAAGGTAGGAATGCGGGTAAGGCTCTCAACAGCGCTGGGAACAACCGCTACGAGCCCTAGGAAAATAGCTCCTAGGAAAGTGAGCCGATTGAGGATGCGGCTGATATACTCCGTAGTTGCCTTACCAGGGCGAATGCCAGGAATGCTTGCACCCATCTTCTTCAGGTTGCGGGACAAGTCATCGGGATTGATGACCAGGGAGGAATAAAAATAGCTGAAGAACAGAATGAGCAACAGATAAACCGCGACGTAAAGCAGTGACGTAGGATTGAAATAGTTGCTCACAAATCGGTTGAAGGCTGGATTGGTGATGTATTGCGTAACTGAAATAGGCAATACCAGAACTGCCGAGGCAAAAATAATCGGCATGACACCACCCTGATTGAGGCGCAGGGGAAGGTAGTTACTCTGTTCAAGGTAAAGCTTACGACCGACCTGACGTTTGGCAGAGATGATAGGAATTCGACGGGTTCCTTCTTGCACGAAGACAATGCCCACAATCATCGCCAGGAAAGTGATCATCAAAATGACAATTCCACCGACAATACTGCGATCTCCGCTTTGGGCAAGCTCAACAGTCTGCCCTAGGGATCGGGGTAAGGTAGAAACAATGTTTAGGAAGATCAGCAGTGAAGCACCATTGCCAATGCCGCGCTCAGTGATCAGTTCTCCGGCCCACATCACAAACATAGAACCTGCCGTCAAAGCCACAACGGTTTCAATGACGAAGGGAATTCCAGGCTCTTGGGCAAACTGATACAGGAGAAAAGAAGACAACAGAGCGCTTTGTAGAACAGCCCAACCCAAGGCGACATAGCGGGTGATCTGAGAAATCTTTCGTCGTCCTGCTTCCCCTTCATTCTTTTGAAGATCTTCCAACGCAGGAATCGCTGCGGTCAGAAGTTGAATAATGATGGAAGCGTTAATGAATGGCAAAATGCCCAAGGCGAAAATACCCAGGGCCGACAGACCGCCACCAACAAAAATGTCGAGAAAGCCGACAAATCCACCAAGGCTGCCCGATGCAATAGAGGCCGAGAAGGCTTGACGATCAATACCAGGAACCGGGATAAAGATCCCCAATCTAACTAACAGTAGCAGCCCTAGAGTAACTAGCAGACGGCTACGCAAGCCAGCGGCTTGCGCCATCTGCATAAAAGTTTCCTGGGCGCTTGGAGTTTTACCCCGACTGACAACCATGCAATAGCTCCTCGAACCTCAGCGTCTTCGTTAAACAAACAGATGTTGCCACCCTAGCCTTAGTCTAAAGGATCACAGCCTGACCCGGCTAACCAATGACCTCGCAGGTTCCGCCTGCACCCTCAATTTTGGCCCTTGCAGACTGGGTAAAAGCCGCTGCTTTCACCGCTAAGGCAACGGATACATCACCATCCCCCAAAATCTTTAAGGGGCCGTCATTGGTGGTCAAGATACCGGCTTCCAGCAGAGATTCTAGAGTAACCTCAGTGCCCGCTGCCAGTTCAGACAGAGACTTTAGATTAATGATGGTGTAATGCTTCTGGTTGACTAATGGAAAATGCTTTAGCTTGGGGATCCGACGGTACAAGGGCATTTGTCCCCCTTCAAAACCGGGGCGAGTACCGCTACCTGAACGGGACTTTTGACCTCGCATACCGAAGCCACAGCTCGCTCCCTGTCCGGCAGAAATTCCCCGGCCCACGCGGCGACGGCGGCGTTTAGATCCAGCTTGGGGTTGTGCGTCGTTAAGTCTCATGGCCTTACAAAGGTAAAACGTCTAAACGTAAAGGTTCTCGACGGGAATATCCCGCTCTTCAGCCACCTCAGCAAAGGTGCGCAAGGAGGCTAGGGCATTGGCAGCGGCCCGTGCGTTATTCAGGGGATTATTTGAGCCTAACTGCTTGGCCAGTACATTGCGAACGCCCGCCATTTCCAGAACGGTGCGCACGGCACCCCCGGCGATTACCCCCGTACCAGGGGCAGCTGGACGCATAAAGACCTTGGCACCGCCGCCCACACCACTGGAAGGATGGGGAATGGAATAAGACCGGGTCAAGGGCACATCCACGAGGTGCTTTTTGCCATCGGCCACACCTTTCTTCACCGCACCAATCACATCGCTGGCTTTACCAACCCCAACCCCAACCTGGCCTTTCTCGTTGCCGATCACAACGATGGCACGGAAGCTTAGCTTCTTACCACCTTTGACAACCTTGGTCACCCGGCGAATTTGGACAACTCGCTCTTGCCAATCGGTCTTCTTTTCTTTAGTACGTGCTTCTTTACGACGGTTTGCCATGCTTCCCCAGCCTCTCTAAGTCAACCAGAATCAGATGAATGTCCAATGAATCTAATCAGGATCGGTCTACAGCGTCAGCCCGGCTTCCCGAGCTGCATCTGCTAGGGCCGCGACCCGGCCGTGGTAGAGCTTACCGCCTCGGTCAAAGACTACCTGCGTTACGCCAGCCTTTAAGGCACGCTCCGCAATGACTTTACCAACAGCTACCGCCGCTTCCTGAGTTGCACCAGAAGCCTCCTTCTCCAAGACATCTGACTCCAAAGTGGAGGCGGCAACTATGGTGTGATGGGCGGTGTCGTCAATAACCTGAGCGTAGATATGTTGATTAGACCGGAACACCGCTAGACGGGGACGCTCAGGAGTGCCAAAGACACGGCGACGGATACGAGCGTGACGGCGACGAGTTAATTCCTTACGACTTGCTTTCATGGCTTACTTCTTCCCTGACTTCCCAGCCTTACGTCTCACCTGTTCACCGGCATAGCGCACACCCTTGCCTTTATAGGGCTCCGGAGGGCGGCTGGCTCGAATACTCGCCGCCGTATTACCAACGAGTTCTTTATCGATACCGCTAATGATGACGTTAGTGTTGTTCTCAACGGCGAACTGAATCCCGGTCGGGGGCTCAAAAATCACCGGATGGCTGTAGCCTAGACTGAGGTTTAGGTTTTGCCCCTGAACCTGGGCACGATAACCAATACCCTGAATCTCAAGGCGCTTTTGGTATCCGTTAGAAACCCCTTCAACCATATTTGCCACCAAGGTGCGGCACAAACCATGGCGTTCCCGCGCCAACCGAGAGTCATCCTTACGGTTCACAAGGAGCGTATCTCCGTCCTGAACCACAACCACTCCGGTGGGTAAGGTACGAGATAGCTCACCCTTTGGCCCCTTCACCTGAATATCCTGACCGTCAATCGTAATTGACACCTTAGCCGGGATAGGAATTGGCCGTTTGCCAATACGTGACATGATGCAATACTCCTAAATCCTTAGCACTCAATACCGTCGATCAATCGACCCCACGCAACCCCTGAATCTACCAAACGTAGCAGAGAACTTCTCCACCAATGCCTTGGCGACGAGCATCTCGGTCGGTCATAATGCCGCTGGAGGTAGAAACGATTGCAATGCCAATCCCCCCCAGTACGCGAGGAAGCTCCTTACGGTTGGAATAAACCCGCAGGCCAGGCTTACTGACACGTGTCAAATTCCGAATAATGGGCTGACGAGTTTTACCTTTGTACTTCAGCGCAATCACCAACTGAGGTCGGCCATCCTCGGTCGCCTCAGAATAATCGGTGATAAACCCTTCTTCCTTGAGTACCTTGGCAATACTCCGAGTCATCCGGGTCGAGGGAATATTCACGGTTTGGTGCCGCGCCAAGTTCGCATTCCGAATGCGAGTCAGCATATCCGCAATTGTGTCGTTAGCAGCCATAGTCCTAATTTCGCGTATAAACCTGTGTTAGTTGTCCCGGAATGGCATACCCAATGCCTTGAGTAGCGCCCGCCCTTCTTCATCGGTATTCGCCGTTGTCACGATGGTGATATCCATCCCGCGAATTTGATCAATGCCGTCGTAATCAATTTCAGGAAAGATGAGCTGTTCACGCAGACCTAGCGTATAGTTTCCTCGGCCATCAAAGCTCTTCGGGCTGATGCCACGAAAGTCACGAATACGGGGTAGAGCCAAATTGATCAGGCGGTTGAGGAAGGAATACATGCGATCAGAACGCAGGGTCACCATGACACCCACCGGCATACCTTGGCGGATTTTGAAGCCAGCAATAGCTTTCTTCGCACGGGTTACGACAGGTCGCTGCCCCGTAATCATGGCAAGCTCACTAAGAGAAGACTCAAGAGCTTTTGCATTCTGAGAAGCCTCACCAAGACCGCGATTAACAGTCACTTTAACCACTTTAGGAACTTGGTGAATATTTTCGTACTTAAACTGATCCATCAGCTTAGGTACGACGGTGTCTTTGTAGAGAAGCTTAAGTTGGTCTGTCATGGATAGTCTCTGCTTTCTTCCTGGGCTTGGTCAGGACAACAACAAAATGAATCAGGGAATTAGAAGGAGTAAATCAGGCTAATCGATAATTTCGCCTGTCTTTTTCAGCATGCGTACCTTACGACCATCTTTATCAAAGGTGTAAGCTACACGGCTAGCCACTTTTTCCTTCTCAGAATAAAGCATCACGTTAGAGCTATGGATAGGGGCCTCTTGAGTCACAATTTGACCAGATTCACCTTCCTGCTGTGGCTTAACGTGCTTGGTGCGAACATTGACACCCTGGACAATTACTTGACTTTTCTTAGGGTTTACCGAAAGAACTTCGCCAACTTTACCCCGGTCTCGCCCAGCGATGACCTGCACGGTATCACCCTTACGAACATGCATCTTGTAGCGCACTGGCTTTTTCGTTACTGATGTCGCCATTACAATACCTCCGGTGCCAAGGACACAATTTTGGTGAAGTTTTTATCCCGCAGCTCACGTGCCACAGGGCCAAACACACGAGTTCCCTTGGGATTACCATCCTGGTTAATGATCACCGCAGCGTTATCATCAAAGCGAATGCTCATGCCACTGCTGCGGCGTAAGCCCTTTCGGGTGCGCACCACAACAGCTCTCACAACATCAGACTTTTTCACCGCCATATTGGGGATGGCATCCTTGACCACCGCTATGATCACGTCTCCAACGCCAGCATAGCGACGGTTTCCACCTAGCACGCGGATACACATGAGCTTCCGGGCCCCGCTGTTGTCAGCTACGTTTAGATAAGTTTCCTGTTGAATCATGAGTTACCCCGCTAGGCCTCTGCCGCTCGATTAACAATATCAGCCACGACCCAGCGCTTGGTCCTGCTTAGGGGGCGAGTTTCAAGAATGCGAACTCGATCTCCCTCTTGACAGGCATTTTCTTCGTCGTGGGCCTTATAGCGCTTGGTTCGCACTACAATCTTGCCGTACTTGGGATGGGAGGTGCGGCTCTCAACAGCAACCACAACTGTCTTGTCCATTTTGTTGCTGACAACCGTTCCCACTCGTTCTTTAACCGCCATCTCAGTTCCCTACCTTCCCTATGCTGGTATCGATTCTGTTGATGCAGAGGCGCTGTCAGCGATCTCTTCTAACTGCCGCTCTCGTTGCACGGTCATGAGCTGAGCTAAACGGTGACGAGCGTGCTTAAACTGATGAACCTCTTTATCAAGCTGGCGGGTCGCCTTCTTAAACCGCAGTTGAAACAGTTCTCGCTTAGTTTCAACAATGGCGTTAAGAAGTTCGTCGTCACTGAGGCCACGCGCCTCTTCAATCTTGGGCAGTGCCATGGATCAAGCCTCCTTGCTGTCTCGCACAATAAACTTTGTCTTAAAGGGAAGCTTGAATGCCGCCAAACGCATCGCTTCACGGGCTGTTGCCTCAGGCACACCAGCAATCTCAAATACAATGCGACCGGGCTTGACAACGGCAACCCAATATTCGGGATTCCCTTTACCAGAACCCATCCGGGTTTCTGCGGGACGCATGGTTACAGGCTTATCTGGAAACACACGGATCCAAATCTTCCCGCCCCGGCGAACATAGCGGGTCATAGCACGACGGGCAGCTTCGATTTGGCGAGAGGTCAACCAACAAGGTTCGGTGGCCTGAAGGGCAAAATCGCCGAAACTGATGTCGCTGCCCCGCTGGGCCATTCCGCGCATACGACCACGGTGCTGCTTGCGAAATTTTGTTCGTTTTGGACTAAGCATGGCTCGGCACTCGTCAATTCACAGGTCAAAAATTAGTTCGAGAAATCTTAGGACAGAGGATTTACTCTTCGTTGGAGCGATCTTCAAACTGCTGCCGTCGCCGAGGTTGCCGTCGCCGAGGCTGAGCATTATTAGGGGCAGGGGCCTGATCTTCTTGTCCAGGGATAATTTCACCCTTAAAGATCCAAACCTTCACGCCCAGAATGCCGTAGGTCGTCTGGGCAGTAGTGTAGGCGTAGTCCACATCAGCCCGCAGAGTGTGAAGAGGTACCCGACCTTCCCGAGTCCACTCAGTCCGAGCAATTTCAGCTCCATTCAGACGACCGCTGACCTGGATCTTAATCCCTTCAACCCCAGCCCGCTGCGCACGCTGAATAGCCTGGCGAACCACTCGTCGGAAGGACACCCGACGTTCTAACTGCTGAATGATATACTCAGCGACCAAGGCCGCATCGGCATCCACGCGACTCACTTCAACCACGTTGACACGAATTTGGCGGCTAGAATCCTTCAGCAGCTTTTGCAGGCCAACTCGCAGGGACTCAATGCCTGCCCCACCTCGGCCGACCACCACCCCAGGACGAGCGGTACGAACTTCAAGATCAATTTGATCAGCTTTCCGCTCAATCCGAATGTCGGCAATTCCCGCATTGCTGAGCGTCTTTTGAACGTACTCTCGAATCTGGTGATCTTCCTGAAGTAGCTCAGGGTAACGCATCCCTTCCGCAAACCAGCGGGAGCGGTGCTCCTGAACCACACCTAGGCGAAACCCGGTTGGATGAATCTTGTGTCCCACGAACTAACCCTCTGCAAAGTATTGCTAAAAACGTGTTGCTGAATAACTACGGTGCTGAATAACAAACATGATCTAATCAGGCTATCCCCAGAACGCTACTCAATGGATGGAGCAACGGCAATGGTGATATGGCAAGTCGGTTTACGAATTTGATAGGCTCGACCCTGGGCTCTGGGACGAAACCGACGCAGGGTTGGCCCAGCATCAGCAAAGGCTTCGCTAATAACCAGTGCAGCTGGATCGAGACCATTGTTATGCTCAGCATTAGCCACCGCTGAGCGCAGCACCTTAATAATGGGCTCACAAGCCTTGTAGGGCATGAATTCCAGGATGATCAGCGCGTCCCGATAGCTTTTGCCACGAATTTGATCCAATACACGACGCACTTTGCGGGGCGACATGCGGACGTACTTCGCTACTGCCTTAACCTGCTCTGAGGTATCTACAGCCATGTCTCTAACTTCCTCTACCTAACGACGCGCTTTCTTGTCACTTTTGGCGTGGCCTCGGAAGGTTCGCGTCGGGGCGAACTCACCTAGCTTGTGCCCTACCATCTGCTCAGTAACGTAGACAGGTACGTGCTGGCGACCGTTGTGTACGGCAATGGTATGTCCAATCATCTGGGGCAAAATGGTCGAAGCTCTTGACCACGTTTTGATGACTTGCTTGTCACCCTTAGCGTTGAGGGCTTCAACTTTTGAGAGTAAGTGGTCAGCCACAAACGGGCCTTTCTTTAACGAGCGCGACATGATTCAGTCCCTACACAACAATCTGATACCGTCCAATTCCTAGTACCGCTAAGCTTAGGCATTGCGGCCACCGCGTCCCCGCTTGGAAACCCGACGACGCTTCCGCACTACGTACTTATCACTGTCCTTCTTCTTCTTGCGAGTCTTAAAGCCGAGGGCTGGCTTACCCCAAGGAGTAACAGGGCCAGAACGACCGATGGGAGCTCGACCTTCACCACCGCCATGGGGGTGATCCACCGGGTTCATTACACTACCGCGCACTTCTGGACGACGCCCGAGCCAGCGCTTCCGTCCGGCCTTGCCAAGACTTACGTTACGGACATCGGCATTACCGACCTGTCCAATGGTGGCGTAGCACTCACGGCGCACCATCCGAACTTCTGTGGAGGGCAGCTTGAGGGTCACATAGTCCCCTTCCTTTGCAACCACCTGGGCTCCAGCCCCAGCAGACCGAACCATCTGACCGCCCTTTCCAGGCTGCATTTCGATGTTGTGAACCGTGGTACCCAGAGGAATCTTGTACAACGGCAGAGCGTTACCGACTTCTAGGGGCGCATCGGGGCCAGAAACAACGGTGGTTCCGACCGTCAGACCTGCAGGACAGAGAATGTAGCGCTTCTCGCCATCTTCGTAGTGCAGCAGGGAAATCCGCGCATTCCGGTTGGGATCGTACTCGATGGAGGCAACCTTGGCGGGAACACCCACCTTGTCGCGACGAAAATCAACAATGCGATAGAGCCTTTTATGCCCACCGCCACGGTGACGACAGGTAATGACGCCACGATTGTTACGTCCCTTGGGGCGATGCTTAGAGCGAGTGAGCGACTTTTCAGGCTCGCTGCGGGTAATTTCGGCAAACTCAGATACAGTTCGCTCACGCGTACCCGGGGTATAAGGTCGGTAAGAACGGATGCCCATGGAAATACTTGCTGACTACACGGCAAAACTGGCGAAGGTCTCTAAGATCACATCCCTTAGAGATCAGGAAAGAGAGGAATAGAATCCCCAGAAGCAAGGGTAACAATTGCTCGCTTATAGTGGGCTCGGTTTCCTACGAAGCGACCATAGCGACGCTTCTTCTTAGGAGGATTGTAGGTATTAACTGCAACCACTTTGACATCGAACAGTTCTTCGATGGCAGCACCAATATCGATCTTAGTGGCCTTAGGATCGACCTCAAAAACATACTGATTGTTTTCGAGAAGCATCGTTGCTTTCTCGGTTACAAGGGGACGGCGAATTAGATCAGCCAAGGTTGGCGCAGCATTAGTCACAGTAAACCTCCTGAATAGCCTCGATGGCAGGGGACGTAATTACAATTTGATCCGCCGCTAACAAGTCGTAGACATTGAGGTTAGCCGCCGTAATCAGCTTGACGTTTTCGATATTGCGAGCCGAGAGATAAACCACCTCTTGACGTTCAGCAATAATCATCAAGATTTTGCCGTTTACATCGACACCCCAGCGCCCTAAAGCCTCGATTAACTCCTTCGTTTTAGGGCGCTCAAACTTATCAGAAAAAGCTTCCACCACGACTAGGTCATCTACCCGGCTTTGCAGGGCCGTGCGCAGAGCCAGACGACGCTCCTTTCGGTTCATCTTGACGCTGAAGTCCCTGGGCTTGGGGCCGAAGGTAACGCCACCGCCGCGCCACAGAGGAGAGCGATTAGACCCGGCACGGGCCCGTCCAGTTCCTTTTTGCCGCCAAGGCTTCCGACCACCACCACTCACTTCGGCACGGGTTTTGGTGGATACCGTTCCTTGACGAGAGTTGTGCATCTGACGCACGAGGGCGCGATGAACGATGTGAGAGGCGGTTTCTTCGCTGGCGACCTTCAATTCTAAGGTCGCGCTGCCTGCCTCTTGGCCCTCCCAATTTTTTACGGCGCACTCAACCATTGTCTTGACCTATCCCTAAAACGCTCAAAGTCTCTTCAAAAAAGCCCATCTTGATACTGGTTGATGGGTTAGGCCTTTACCCACTGTGCTGGGGTAACGCTCAGCAATGCACCGGGCTTGCCCGGAACAGCGCCCTTGATCAGGAGAAGATTACGCTCACTGTCCACACGAACCACTTCCAGCTTTCGAACCGTCACCTGGGTATTACCGAGTTGACCAGCCATCCGCTTACCGGGATATACCCGGCCAGGAGTTGTACCAGCACCCGTAGATCCAGGGAGGCGGTGGTTTTTGGAACCGTGGGCCATAGGTCCACGACGGAAGTTGTGACGCTTTTGATAGCCCGCGAAGCCGCGACCAATACTCTTGCCGCTCACGTCTACCAGTTGACCAGCCGCAAAGGTATCGGCGGTAATGGCCTGCCCCAATTCATAACTGTCAGCAGCTTCCACACGATACTCCTTTAGGTAACGCAGGGGAGCGCTACCGGACTTAGCCAGATGGCCAAGTTCAGGCTTGTTCAGTGCCTTCTCGGCTACCTCGTCGAAGCCAACCTGAACCGCTGTATAACCATCGGTGTCAGGGGTTTTCACTTGAGTGACTACGCAAGGCCCAGCCTGAACAACGGTAACTGGAACAGCGTTGCCCGCGTCATCGAATATTTGGGTCATGCCCAGCTTTTTGCCGAGAATACCGACTGCCACAGCCCTTTCTCCCTAACTTACACAATACGAAATGCGCCGATGCTTCTAGACTGAAGTCTGCGCACATCTGAACTCCATCAACTTTTGAACACCGCTTAAACACGAAACCCCGTTCAGGGGCTTCCCTAACTTAATCGGCCACTATTCAAAAGAAACTTGGCTTTTTATCGGTCGAGGGCCATAGGCGAGACACCTACTCCGGCAATCACTGAGCCCTGAACACGCTAGAGCCATTGCCTGGACTTGAGCAGCATGGCAACCACTCAGTATCCATTTTGGCGGCGACTTACTATATTACAGCTCTAGAATGGATCTGTCTATACCTTTTTTGAGAAAAATCTTGCACAACGCTGTGGTTAGCACCTAGGTGGCAGGGTGAGTTTACGTTGCAAGTGAGTTCACGTCACAATGGCATTACAATACCTTTAACCTAAGTCTAGGTGGGTAAGCGGCTGGCTGCAATGACGGTAGGCTGCACGCCCTAAAGCGTATACATTGACGTTGTTGATCGACTACTGAGGGCGAGTATGGCGTTACTGACCACTGGCAAAGGGTTCATTCGTGATGTTGAGACCCACCGGGCCATTGCGGTGCGGATGCCTCTCGAGGGCGGCTTTGAGGGGCGCTATGAGCGTCGGCTAAAAGCTAAGGGCTATGAAACCATGAACCTCACTGCCCGAGGATTAGGAGACATTGCCGCCTATCTAACGGACGTTCATGGTGTACGTCCTCCCCACTTGGGCAAAAAGACTGTCGGCAGTTCAGCGGCGGTGGGTTATACCTACTTCATTCCTCCCATGTTGACCTACCGCCTAGATACGATGTCTCCTAAGGCAAAGGGCATGGTGCTATGGCTCATTGAAGGTCATATCCTCTCCCGTCAGGAGATTGCCTATTTGGTCAATTTGCCTACTCTAGAGCCTCGGGTACGCGTGGTGGTTGAAATGGGTGGAGAGCGCTACTTTAGCTGGGAGCCCCTAGTTAACTGCCTATAGGAAAGCGTGCAATCCCTATCGCCTTGCTCCGATCCACTGTTACCGCTGTCCTACCATTCTCTACAGGTGGGGCAGTGGGTAAAGCTAATTTGTGGGGCAAGCTACCAGGATTTGGCTAGTATTCGTCGTCTAGTCATGGTGTATGCCCTAGCCGGGGTGGATTGTGTGGATGTTGCAGCCGACACGGCTGTTGTGGGTGTGGCGCGTCAAGGGCTGGCCGATGCAGTCGCCGTAGCAAGATGTTTGGATGCGGCATTCAATCATCCATCCTCCGGAGATGAGCCAGCTACTGCCCCTCCCCAACATTTCCTGGGTCATGATACGCCATGGCTTATGGTTAGCCTGAACGACAGCGAAGATCCCCATTTTCGTAAGGCATTCTTTGATGCAGCCCACTGTCCAGCCGATTGCCAACGTCCCTGTGAAGCCATCTGCCCTACCGATGCTATCCGCTTCGAGCCCCAGGGTTGGAACGGGGTTATCCCAGACCTGTGCTACGGCTGCGGGCGATGTCTAACCGTTTGCCCGGTACAGAATATTGCGGCTTATTCCTATCAAGCCCACCCCGAAAACTTTTCGGATGAGGCCCTAGGGGCGATTGACGCCCTGGAAATTCATACCCAGGCAGGACGACAGGATGCGTTTTCAGCGTTGTGGCAGCGCCTGAAGCCCTGGCGCAAACAATTGAAGCTGGTGTCCATTAGTTGTCCTGACGATCCGAATATCACGGCTTATCTGCAAGATCTCTACCGAATGATGGCTCCGCTGGAGATTCCCCTGATTTGGCAAACCGATGGGCGGCCAATGAGTGGTGATTTGGGGAAGGGAACAACCCACGCGACTATCCGCCTAGCCCAAAAAGTGATGGCGGCTAAGCTACCTGGCTATGTGCAACTTGCTGGAGGTACCAATCACTACACGGCGTCTAAGCTGCGGGAACTGGGCCTAGTGCCAAGGAGCCAAGATACACCCACGTGTCCCAACGGCATCAACCCACCTCCAGAGGCTCCTAGCCCCCAGACTGTTGCTGGAATTGCCTACGGGAGCTACGCCCGTACTTTAATCATGCCTCTGTTGGATCAACTCGAACCTGCTGTGACACAAATGCTAGCGACCATAGATCCAAATGCCCCCGACAATTCTCCTGCTAGCCAAGCATCATCTGACAAAACCCCTTCGCTCTGGCAACCCTCAAAGGTAGAAACTAACGTTATCATTGATAGTACACTTGCCCTAAAAAAAGCCATCATTCTGGCAAGGCAGCTCGTCGGATCTTTAAAGAATGCGTGACTGCACCTAGGCTCTACTGATGTCAGTGAGTCCTGGGGGATCAAGCAGAACAGGGCTAATTACTCTAAAATTGTGGGCATTCGTCTCCAGTACCCTATGGTTAGTGATAACAGCGCCCAGCCTTTGGTCAACAACAGTCAGGAGGTCAAATCCTCGTCTGTGGGATCACCCAGTCCGTTTTCCCAGCCTTCGGCGGCATCTTCATCCAAGGTGCCCAGTGCGTCGAAAACCAATGCTACGACTGATGATCTGGACCAACTCCTGAACATTCTGCCCTCGCCCATTCGAGACAGGGTAACCGGCCATCCTCAAGTATCTAACTTGGTAGAGGTGGTTCTAGACCTAGGACGATTGCCAGAAGCCCGATTTTTTGCAAGTGTTGAGTATCTTTCGGCTCATCCCGTCACCCATGCGGACTTGGAATACTGCATTGAGCGGGTGGGAACCTTTGGTGGCGACAACCGGGCCGGGATTGAAAAAACACTGCATCGTATTAGCGCGATCCGTAATCGATCCGGTGTGATTATTGGGCTGACCTGTCGAGTAGGTCGGGCCGTCTTTGGCACCATTGGGATGATCCGGGATTTAGTCGAAACCGGGAAGTCCATCTTGATGCTGGGTCGGCCCGGTGTTGGTAAAACAACCGCCCTACGAGAAATTGCCCGAGTACTCGCCGATGACTTACACAAACGGGTCGTGATTATCGATACGTCCAACGAAATCGCTGGAGACGGTGATATTCCCCATCCTGCCATTGGTCGAGCTCGACGGATGCAGGTTGCACGCCCCGAAGAACAACATCGAGTCATGATTGAGGCGGTGGAAAACCATATGCCAGAGGTCATCGTTATCGATGAGATCGGTACCGAACTCGAAGCATTAGCGGCTCGGACCATCGCAGAACGAGGGGTTCAACTGGTTGGCACGGCCCACGGCAACCGCCTAGAAAATCTCATCAAAAATCCTACCCTCTCGGATCTCATTGGCGGTATCCAATCCGTCACCCTAGGGGATGAGGAAGCTCGGCGGCGGGGCAGCCAAAAAAGTGTTTTGGAGCGCAAAGCACCACCAACCTTTGACATTGCCATTGAGATGCTAGAACGGCAGCGGTGGGTAGTCCACGACGACGTCACGGCAACCATCGACAACCTTCTACGGGGACGACAGCCGGGCCTGCAAATCCGCACTGTAGATGAGCAGCAACGAGTCATCGTTACCCACGAATTGTCCGGAACGGGGCGGGAAGTCGCCAAGCCTTCTCGGTCAGGTTTAGGCTGGCGGACGGCTGGCCAAATGCCCCCTCCTAATGCCCCATCGATAGTTAGCCGCCCTGACCCAGAGCATCAAGCCCAAAACCGCACCCCATACCTGCGGGCCAGTTTAGGCAGTGATGAGCCCTTACCGAGACCACCATCCGAATTCCTAGATTTGCTGGAAACAGCGGATGATCGAGATGATTTAGGCCCCAATGGCGAGGATCTCCTGCGTCTCTACCCCTACGGTGTCAGTCGGCACCAGCTTGAGCGTGTCATTCAAACCTTGGGCATGCCGCTGGTCATTACCAAAGATCTTGATAGCGCCGATGCCGTGCTAGCTCTCCGCTCCCACAGTAAGACTCAGGCCAAGCTCAAGCACATGGCCCAGGGCCGTCATCTACCGGTTCATCTGGTCAAATCTAATAGCATTCCTCAAATTACCCGTGCCCTGCAGCGGCTACTGCGCCTAGACGACAGTCCTGAGGCGATGCACTTGGAGCTCTTTACCCGCAATGGGGGCGATGATGAGCTAGAGGCCCTAGAGGAAGCTCGGCTCGCCGTAGAGCAAATTGTCATCCCCAAAGGTCAACCCGTAGAGTTGCTACCTCGATCCGCTCATATTCGGAAAATGCAACACGAACTAGCCGAGCATTACCGCCTGAAATCCCTTAGCTGTGGAGAGGAACCCAACCGTCGTCTGAGAATTTATCCTGCCTAAGGGTTGGTTATACCGAATCTCGTCTCAAAGGCGTTGACGCAAAGATAGTCCATGGGGGGTGTCCACGGGGGTAGCCAGTTCTTCAGAAGATCCTAGATGGCGTGCCCCCACTCAATCCCCTCTAGAGTTCTGTGGGCTGACGTCACCCCCTTGGGAGCCCGTGATGGTTGAGTGACGTCAGCCCATCTCAAACCATCCTAGGGAATCGCATAACGGATTTCGAATTTAGCGGAGCAGGGCGCTTAGAACACCGCTCAATATAAAATAGGGACACCTGAATGACAATTAATCTGTCCTGATCGCTGGTCGTTCGGCCTGGAAACACTTCAAAGAAGCCTATGAAAACCTTACTTTCTCGCCTGTTCGCGCTGATGCTCGTTGCGGTCATTGGCCTCACTGGTTGCAGCGCCGGCACTAGCGGCCTGCTTACCGGAAATTATCGCCAAGATACCCTCATGTTGGTGGATAGTCTCCGAACCGCCATCACTCTCCCCGACGACGATCCCGCCAAGGCCGAGGCCCAGGCAGTAGCCAAAGTAGTCATTAGTGATTTTGCTTCTCGCTATCGTCGGGACGCTTCGGTGGCGAATTTAAGCTCCTTCACCACCATGCGCACGGCTTTAAATGCTATCGCAGGTCACTACAGTTCCTATCCAAATCGGCCCTTACCCGACAAACTCAGGACCCGCGTTGAGCAAGAGCTCAAGCAAGTTGAAGCTGCACTGAAGCGAGAAGCTTAAATAGAGCAATACCGCACCAAGGTCTAAAGCAGGCCCCAGAACCCGCAAATCGCGGGTTTTTTAATCTCGACTTATTGTTTCTTCATGCATCCTTCCACGGCTAGCCTCCTTAATCCGTCACCGTTGACCCCCCAGCCTATAAATCTACATTTGACGATTCGGACAATGCTTTGCTAGGATAGCAATTCTGTAGTGAAGTGCGAGTTGGGCATGAAAGTCCGTGCATCTGTTCGCAAAATGTGCGACAAGTGTCGAGTCATTCGTCGTCGAGGGCGAGTGATGGTGATTTGTTCTAATCCTAAGCACAAGCAACGCCAAGGTTAGCTGGCTTGGGTCTGGTAAGCGAATAGCCTTGCCAGAAATAGACATTGGATAGGTATCGGAAAACTCTGTCGTTTTCTTGGATTAGTGCCTCTGGCGCTAGGCGGCTCTGTGAGACAGCCCTTTTGGGCGAGCAGCACTATAGCTGTGAAATCAAACTCAACGTTTGGGGAGATAGTTTAGGTGGCACGGATAGCAGGCGTGGACTTGCCACGCGACAAACGAATTGAAATTGGGCTGACCTATATCTATGGTATTGGCCTGACCCGTTCTAAGGAAATTCTTGCAAAAACCGGTGTGAGCCCTGACGTTAGAGTCAAGGATTTGACCGACGTAGATGTTGCAAAGTTGCGGGATACCGTCGAGAGCGACTATCAGGTCGAGGGGGATTTGCGTCGTCTCGAAGGAATGAACATCAAGCGATTGATGGATATCGGTTCCTACCGAGGACGACGTCACAGAGCTGGGCTACCCGTCAGAGGTCAACGCACCCGTACCAACTCTCGCACCCGTCGAGGCGGCACGCGTCGCACGGTAGCCGGTAAAAAGAAAGCACCCAAGAAGTAAAGCTTAGCTTTAGCTTTGGGATTCTTCCTGGGGCACCTGTGATAGGTAAAGCTCGCTGACATCAGTAGCGAGTTTTTTGACTGTCTATTGATTGTCGATGTTTATTTTGATTTAGTGACAGCACCATGGCCAAACCAACCCGAAAGACTGGTCCGCGCAAAAGTAAGAAAAACATTCCTAGCGGCGTTGCCCATATCCGTTCCACCTTCAACAACACCATTGTGACTATCACCGATCAGTCTGGAGAGGCCATTTCTTGGGCTTCGGCCGGGTCGAGCGGATTCAAAGGAGCTAAGAAGGGCACTCCCTTTGCAGCCCAAACCGCTGCTGATAGCGCAGCGCGTCGCGCCATGGATCAGGGGATGCGGCAAATTGAGGTCATGGTCAGCGGGCCTGGTGCAGGTCGTGAAACAGCGATTCGGGCTCTTCAAGGAGCTGGTCTTGAAATTACCTTGATTCGTGACGTCACGCCCATTCCCCACAACGGCTGCCGCCCCCCCAAACGGCGTCGGGTCTAGGACAGTGGAATTACTTATCTGTCCAGCTAGGATCTATCGAGGATAAAGGGAGGCGGCACCGTGGCACAGTTTCATGTAGATTGCATCGAGTCAATAGTGGAGGCGGATCAAGGGCAGTATGGGCGTTTTGTCATTGAGCCCTTAGAACGCAGCCAGGGTATTACTGTAGGCAATGCTCTCAGGCGGGTTCTTCTCTCCAATTTGGAGGGAGTGGCTATCACCGCCGTACGCATTGCTGGGGCTACCCACGAGTTTTCCACCATTACTGGCGTACGAGAAGATGTGCTTGATATTCTCCTCAATATGAAGGAGATCATTCTCAGGAGTCATTCTAGTCAGTCTCAGATTGGACGGCTGCTTGTACAGGGACCAGCCAGGGTGACTGCGGGGCAATTTGACTTACCTTCCGAGGTTGAAGTTGTCAATCCTCACCAATACATCGCCACCGTTGCCGAAGGCCACACGTTGGAGATGGAATTTCGGATTGAGCGTGGGCAGGGCTATCGAGCAGTAGACCGCAGTAAGGACGACGCTACAGCTCTCGATTTTATCCAGATTGACTCCGTATTCATGCCTGTGCGGAAGGTGAACTACACCGTGGACGAGGTGGTGGTTTCCGGTTCGATGCAACGAGACCAACTCACCATGGATATCTGGACGAATGGCAGCATCACCCCCCAGCAGGCTATCAGTCAGGCTGCCGATATTCTGGTCAATCTCTTCCTGCCGTTGAAGGATGTTACCCTTGAACCCAAGTTTGACGACGATGAGAAGGTAGCAGACGATCCCAACAATCAAATTCCCATCGAAGAGTTGCGGTTGTCTGTACGAGCCTATAACTGTCTCAAGCGCGCTCAAATCAACTCCGTTGCCGATCTACTGGACTTTAGCCAGGAAGATTTGCTAGAGATCAAAAACTTTGGTCAAAAGTCTGCAGAAGAAGTGATCGAGGCTCTCCAAGAGCGGCTTGGCATCACCTTGCCCTTAGAAAAAGCGTCCAAGACCCCCTAGAGACATCGCCGTATCGTTGTCATCATCGGTGCGGCAGTGCCTTCTCATAGTTGTTTTTCCTATTGTTCACCCGAGTTAAGAGCCATGCGTCACCGTTGTCGCGTTCATCAATTAGGCAAGCCTGCCGACCAGCGCAAAGCCCTCCTGAGGGCACTAACCACCGAGGTAATCCGTCACGGGCGAATTACCACGACCAAGGCCCGAGCCCAGGCCGTGCGCGAAGAGGTTGATCGCATGATCACCTTGGCAAAGGATGGATCCCTTTCTGCTCGTCGTCTAGCCCTAGGCTACATATACGACAAGCAGCTTGTTCATGCCCTCTTCAGCGAAGCTCCTGAGCGTTATGCAGAACGCCAAGGGGGCTATACCCGTATCCTGAAAACGGTGCGGCGTCGGGGAGACAACTCCGAAATGGCGATTATTGAGCTGACCTAAAGTCCCTATAGCGACTGTTCCCCTTGTTAGTCATGGCAAAAGTGTCTCCTATTCAGCGCAGCCTTGCCTCCAATCCTCCTGAGTTTGGGAAGCCAACTCAGCGGGTTGCTTTGGTTGTGCAGTACGTGGGAACTAACCTCCATGGCTGGCAGTGGCAACCCAACGCCAGAACGGTGCAGGGGGAGTTGGAACAATGTTTGGCCTCAGTGGTAGGTCATTCGATCCGGGTCAGTGGTGCCGGGCGGACAGATACGGGAGTACATGCGGCGGCTCAGGTTGCTCATTTCGATGCTCCAGCCTTCATCCCGGCCCATCGCTGGGCCGAGGTTTTGAATGGTCGTTTGCCCCAGGATATTCTCATTCGTGCCTCGGCACAGGTCGAGGAGTCTTGGCACGCCCAGTTCTCAGCTCAGTGGCGGCGGTATCGCTATACCCTGTATACGGGTGCTTGCCCCAACTTGTTTGTGCGTCCCCTTGTGTGGCACTACCACCATCAAGATCTCGATCAAGCTAAGATGCAAGCTGCCCTAGATACCTTGGTGGGCCATCACGACATGGCCGCTTTTCATCGAGCCCGTTCTGGCAAATCTCACTCCTGGGTCGATCTCCAGGAAGCCCTGTGCCAACGCCGGGGAGACTTCGTGATGGTCGAACTCCAAGCCAAGGGGTTTCTGTATGGGATGGTTCGACTGATCATGGGCTTACTGGTCAAGGTCGGGCAGGGTGAGCTATCGCCAGCGATGTTTCATCAGCTTTGGCGAGAACGGCGGCGAGATCAGGTGAAATACTCAGCCCCGGCCCAAGGGTTGTGTTTGCTGAGGGTGGGCTACCAGCCTTCTCCCTTTCCCCACGATGTGTGGTTCGACGCTCAACCTCAGTTTCATTTGGGGGCAGTCGCCTAGTCAGGCTCATGGAGCGTCGGTGCGAAGTTTCTCAAGTAACGCCTAAACAACGGATAACAGTGCAATGACAACGAAAACCTATATTCCTCCCCAAGCGTCCATTGATCGTCAGTGGTACGTCGTTGATGCTGAAGGCCAGCGCCTAGGTCGTTTGGCCACGGAAATCGCCTCCATTCTGCGGGGCAAAAATAAGCCTACCTTCACCCCTAATATGGATACGGGGGACTTTGTGATTGTGGTTAACGCAGACAAAGTCGTGGTCACAGGCCGGAAGGCAACTACCAAGCTGTATCGGCGTCACTCTGGGCGTCCAGGTGGGATGAAAACTGAGACCTTTGATAAACTTCAGGCGCGTATTCCCAGCCGAATTATTGAGCAAGCGGTGAAGGGAATGCTACCTAAAACCACCCTGGGACGTCAGCAGTTTACCAAGCTCAAAGTATACGCTGGGCCGGAGCATCCCCATCAAGCTCAGTCGCCCCAGACCCTTGTTATCAATACTATTCCTGGAGAAGTGAACTAATGCAGGCCACCGATCAATCTGAACGCGCAGTTTACTGGGGCACCGGTCGCCGGAAGTCCGCGATTGCCCGAGTTCGCCTAGTACCGGGCAGCGGGCAACTGACCATCAATAAGCGCCCTGGCGACGAATATCTCCAATTCAACCCGTCCTATTTAATGTCTACCAAGGCTCCCCTAGAGGTGCTAGGTCTAGAAAACGACTACGACATTTTGGTCAATGTTAAGGGTGGCGGTTTAACAGGTCAGGCCGATGCGATTCGTCTTGGCGTAGCTCGGGCTCTCTGTGAACTGGCTCCTGAGAATCGTAAACCCCTTAAAGTCGAGGGCTATCTGACCCGTGATCCGCGTTCTAAGGAGCGGAAGAAGTATGGTCTGAAGAAAGCCCGTAAGGCTCCTCAGTTCTCCAAGCGTTAATCTCCGGGGATTGCCGCTTAGAAAGTTCTCCATTCATTGTTTCTATCGTTTTTGGCACGAGCAATGGCTAAGTCTGACATCCATCCCACCTGGTATCCAGAGGCAAAGGTCTTCTGTGATGGCCAAGAAATTATGACCGTTGGTTCTACTAAACCTGAACTCCATGTTGACGTCTGGTCAGGGAATCATCCCTTCTACACCGGAACCCAGAAGATCATTGACACTGAAGGTCGCGTAGAACGCTTCCTGAGGAAGTACGGGATGACCGATTCCGCTACAAAGAAAGAGGACAAAGCCTAGCTTTCCAAGGGTTATCGACACTGTTATCGATGATTTAAGGAATAACCAGTGGTTAGTCTCTTCCTGGAATAGGGCCAGCGTTGTGTACCATGGCTGAAGCGTATCTGATTGAAAAGCTCAACTCCGTCGAGCAAACCTTCCAAGAACTTACCCGTAAGCTAGCGGATCCTGACGTGGCTCAGGATCCTACAGAGTTTCAGCGCATTGCCAAATCCCGATCTTCTCTAGAGGAGACCGTCAACGTCTATGCCGACTGGAAGCAAACCAAGGATGAGTTGGCGGGGGCAAAGGAGGTCTACAAGGAATCGATCAATGATCCTGATTTGCGGGAGATCGCGTCCTTGGAGGTGGAAGAACTAGAGGAGCGCTTGGCCACCCTGGAGTCCAAGCTTAAGGTACTGCTGCTGCCCCGCGACCCCAACGATGATAAGAACATCATGCTCGAAATTCGAGCTGGGGCTGGGGGAGATGAGGCCAGTATTTGGGCCGGGGACCTAGTCCGTCTCTATTCCCGTTATGCCGAAAACCAGGGCTGGCAAGTGAAGCTTCTGAGCGAATCGGCGGCTGATATGGGGGGCTTCAAGGAGGCTATCCTCGAAATTGCTGGGGATCGCGTGTACAGCAAGCTTAAGTTTGAGGCCGGGGTACACCGAGTCCAGCGGGTTCCGGTGACCGAAGCTGGGGGACGGGTTCACACCTCAACGGCCACGGTGGCTATCATGCCGGAGGTTGATGATGTGGAGGTTGAGATTGACCCCAAAGATATTGAGCTAACCACGGCTCGTTCCGGCGGTGCTGGTGGACAGAACGTCAACAAGGTTGAAACCGCCGTTGACCTATTCCACAAGCCAACCGGGATTCGCGTATTTTGTACCGAGGAACGCTCCCAGCTTAAGAACCGGGAGCGTGCTATGCAGATTCTTCGTGCCAAGCTCTACGACATCAAGCTACGGGAGCAGCAGGATGCTGTGACGTCGATGCGGCGTTCTCAGGTGGGCAGCGGAGATCGGTCTGAAAAAATTCGCACCTATAACTATAAGGACAACCGCGTTACCGATCACCGCCTCAACCAGAACTTTACCCTGGCTCCGGTGCTGGAGGGGGACATTGAGGATCTTGTAGAATCCTGTGTTAGCCGGGACCAGCAGGAGCGGTTGGAGGAACTGGCGGCAGAGTCATCTCCGGTCTAGGTTGGTACTAGAGGTTATCCCATGGCTCGGTTTTTACACATCGCCGATATTCACCTGGGATTCGATCGCTACAGCAGCCCTGAGCGTACTAAAGATTTCTTTCGGGCACTCCAAACTACTCTGGATTGTTACGCTATTCAGGCAGATGTTGACTTTGTCATTATTGCGGGCGATCTCTTCGAGCACCGCAATATTAAGCCTGCCACGCTCAACCAAGCGCAACTTTGTCTTCAGGGTCTACAAAAGGCCAATATCCCGGTGTTTGCCATTGAGGGGAACCACGACAATCGCCCCTACGGCACCGCCACCAGTTGGCTAAAGTATCTTTCGGAATGGGGACTGTTGATGTTGCTGGAGCCCCAGGATCCAAAGCACGGGGAGGATTTTCTGGTGCCCTGGAACCCCCAAACCCGCACGGGCAGCTATTATGACCTAGACTGCGGCGTGCGGGTCATTGGCTCCCATTGGTATGGTTCTACGGCTCCTAGGGCCATTGAACAAATGGCAGCGGCGATTCAGGCTTTACCCCCCGGGCCTGCCACAACTGTTTTGATGTTTCACCACGGTCTGGAAGGCCAAATTGCTCGCTACGCAGGGGCGTTGCGCTATAGCGATCTCCTACCACTCAGGACGGCTGGGGTGAATTACCTGGCCCTGGGCCATATTCACCGTCAGTACGAGGTTGAGGGCTGGGTGTTTAATCCAGGTTCCCTAGAGGCCAACAATGTGGAGGAGAGCATCTATCGGCGGGGAGCCTATCTGGTAGACGTTACGGATCAAGGGCTACGAGCAGAATTGCAAACCGATTATTTCCAGCGCCCTATTCTGCGGCTTGAGGTGACAGCCAAGGGCCACGAGAGTGTAGACGAGTTGTGTGCCCAATGTCATGGGGTCGTGGAAGGGGCGATACGTGAACTCCCGGTAACAACGGTAAGTCCTATTTTAGAAATGCGAATTACAGGCCAGGTAGGCTTTGATCGCCTTGACCTGGATACGCGACACCTTCAGGAAGAACTCAGGGCCAGCAGTGGGGCTTTGTTTGTACTGCTGAAGTACGACGCGGCGGCGGTGGCCTACGAAATGCCGATCATCGAGGGACAAAACCGCTTAGCCATTGAGCAGGGCATTTTCACCGATATGCTAGCGGCCCATCGAGACTACAAGGGTAGGGCTGATCAATTAGCTCTGGGCTTAACGGATCTGAAGGATCGGCAACTGGGCGGAGATAATGAAGTTAGTTTGTATCAATTTGTAGGGACGCTCTTAAATGTGGGCTTACCAGAAGGTGATTAAGCTACGTTGTTGCCAAATCATTAGGAGGCCACTGAGGGCCACAAAGGCGTACACCAATTGCCGAAATTGCTGGGTTGAGAGCTTGGTGAGCACGATTTTGCCAAGCCAGTTCGCCGGAATCGCACCAAGGCCGATAACTAGCCCATAGGCCAGATACTTCAGACTGAGAGTGCCCAGCCCGGCATAGGCCACAATTTTGAGCACATGGAGGGCAACCTTATGGACGGCTTTGGTAGCCACCATGGCTTCCTTTTCTAGGCCGTAACCCAGGTAAAGTGGGTTCATCACTGGGCCAGTACTGCCAATCAGCCCTGACCCAATGGCGTTGACCAAGGCGTAGGGTAAAAAGTGCCACTCTTTGACGGTAAATTGTGACTCTTTCTTGCCTAGAATTTCGTTGAGAAACATCACTATAAGACCAAGGCCTAGCACCAATTGAAGCCCCTCGGCATGAACCTGGGTGAGACCGTAGCAACCAATGATCGATCCGACCGCTGCCCCTGGGATATACCAGCGGGTCAGGGACCAGTCGATGTGGGGCCAGAGTAGAAATCCCCGTTGGGCATTCCCGACTAGGAGACCAATGGTAATCACGGGTGCAACGGCTTGGGTTCCTAGGAGGAGTGAAATGAGTGGAATCAGAATAAAAGGGCTGCCACCGCCCGCCAACATGCTGACGAACCAGGCCACAGCACTGGTAATGAACAGATAAAACGCGATCATGTTCGCAGGTGGCAAAGGCGAATTAAGTTTCTTTACCTGATCTTAAGTTTAGAGGCTTGACCTATCTCCTGACTACCGCATTCTAAAGGCTTTGATCGAGAGTTGGGCGAGATTGGCTAGAGTATGTCCTGGGAGAGTCCTGCATCTTGCATCTATCGAAAAGGGTCAATGCCTATGGCTGAAGCTTCGGAACCACAAGATCCGTCCCGTCGCTCTGGGGATGAACTCATACCAGCGAAGGCCACCGTGGCGGCGGATTTGTATCGTCAAGGCGTAGCCGCGTTTAAGCAAGGACTTCACCAGAAGGCGCTGGGGTATTTTCAGCAACTCGTTCACCTTCCAACCGCCACGGTGGCGTGGCGGTTGAAGGGGCGCATGGGGTTAATTACAACCCAGCATCGACTGGGGCAAATCGAGCAAGCCCGTGAGGGATGCCAGCTTGTGTTGGCGAGCAACATCCCCGAAGCACAGCGATGGGCTGAGTCGATGTTGGCCCAACTGCCGCCCCTAGAAACGGCGTTACCGACGGCGACGGAGCCATATTCTGGGGCAGATCCCACGGGATTCATGCCCTTAGAACCGTCATCCACACCGTCACCTGCACCGTTGGCCACCTATGGATCCGCCGTCCCGGTCGCTCACCAACCCCCAGGCTTATCAGTCAGCCCTCCGAAGCCTCCACCCCCCACCTCAGAACAAGGGGGCATTGGCAGTGGAGCCAGTGCGCCACCCATGGGGCCATCCCTGTTCCATTACCAAAGCCTTAATCAGAACACTCCTGACCACCCAGAAGACAATCCCCCGCCCCCGGAGCCGAACAGCCAGGGCTTCACGGCTTCCAGTGCTAGCAATCCCAACAACGCCACCCCGACACCATCCAAAACCACCCCATCCCAGCGGGTGCAGCGTCCCCTCCCCTTACCAACGCCCTACGGGCTATGGACCGCTCAGATGATTACGACCCTGGTAGTGCTGTGGGTAACGATAACGGGACTGCATGGGCTGCTGCGCGGTGTGAATACCTTACTACGTCAGGTAACCTGGCCCCTCAATCTAGGGGGGCTAGCCTGGCTAGATCGGGACTATACCGTGCCAGTAACCATCCTCTTTGTGAGCCTGATATTGAGTAGTCCCTGGTGGATGGATAGCCTGCTTACCCAGGTCTACAGCCAGCGGCCCCTCACACCCCGCCAGCTGCAAGGGCAACACCCAGAGTTCCTGCGGCAGTTGCGCCAGCGGTGCCAGCAGCAGGGCTGGTACCTGCCGGAGTTGCGCCTTCTGCCCGATGAGGTACCCCTGTGTTTCAGCTATGGTTGGCGACCGCGTCATCTGCGAATTGTAATCAGCCAAGGCCTACTCAATAGCAGCGATCCAGAGATACTGGATACCCTGTGCGCTTACGAGCTAGCCCACATGATGAACCGTTCAACAGCGGTTATCTCTGGATTGGGGGGCCTGCTACTGGCCCTACATACCCTCTACAGACAGTTGGCCTTGACCGGGGAACGTTCCTCCGGCTGGCCAACCTTGCTTATCAAGATCTTGGCTCAGGTTTTCTACGGCCTCTTTTGGAGTCTGCGACGGGGAGTGCTTTGGCTTTCCAGGCTTCGCAGCGATTGGGCCGACCGCCGGGTCGATGCCCTGCTCCAGCGCCCCGATCTTCAACAACGCAGCCTAGGTTGGCTGGCCCGCCAGCTTCCGGCCCACCTCGTGCAGAAGGGCACCTTGCCCGCCCTCTGGTGGAGCTTAGATGTGCTGATGCCCCTCAGCCCCCATGCTGCTCTCAGCCCTGGCAGTTTTTGCCCCGATTTGGGAGAAGCCGCCACGGTTCTCAACGACTGGGCCAACCCCTATCGCCACTGGCTCGTTGGGGGATCCTCCCATGTCCCCCTGGGGGAACGTCTGCTCTGGCTCAGCCAGCGGGCGCTCCACCGCCAACAGCCAGCCCTTAACTTGGCAGAATCGATGACGGCGCTCCCACCCGTCCTCTCTGTTTCTCGGCTCATGCTTCAAAAAAGCCCCGTCCTGGGGTTGCTCCTCGGCGGGGGCATAGCCCTAGGGTTTTGGTTTATCGGAGGCCTAGTCATGCGGTTTGGCTGGCAGCGCCTAAGCTGGTGGTACCAGGACACCAGCTTGTTATACGGAGGAATTTTACTAGGACTAGGGCTAGGGCTATTGGTTCGGATCAATACCCTCTACCCCGACATCCCCTCCACGCAGGCGACATCTGATTCCCGTCGCCTCCTGGGGGCTATCGATCAACTGCCCGTGGAGGGAGAACCCTGCCAGCTATCGGGCACCCTAATCGGATCCTTAGATGCCCCCCAGGGACAAAATACCTACCTAGCCACCCTAGGTGGTGTCGTAAAACTCGGTTTTTCTTCTCCGCAGCCGGGGCTGTGGGACCTGCGCCAAAGACCATCCCTCCTTAGGCAATGGACTGGACGACCCGTCATGGTATCGGGCTGGCGGCGGCGAAGTGATGGCATTCTATGGCTAGATGTCGCCACAATTGGCCTAGCCTCCCAGCGACAATCGGTCACCATTGCAGCCCCTGTGTGGGCCACCCTAGTCAGCCTAGGGCTTTGCCTAGGGGGCATTTTCATTATCTGGACAGGGTTCTAGGGTTCGGATCAGCCCCGCGACATTGCCTGAAGCCCCGCCCAATCAACCTAGGTGTAGATTTTCACGCGTGCTTATAGCATGTTGCGAAATGCCCGCACTAATGTTACATTTATTTACGAAATCCGATGCCTTCGTTTGCCCGGCTAGTTCAGGGTTGGACTGGACGATAGTTTAGTGTTCGTAGGTATCAGGTTCTCCTACTCTCAACACAGCAAATGAGCCAGCCTGAAAGGGCTGGTTTTTATTTAGACGGTGGATCAAGTTTTTAGCGGCTCTCGTACAACCCCTAATCCCGTGTTACCTTAATAAATGGTTCGACCGGGGAATCAACGACGTTTATCACAGTATTACGGCCATCCCCCGTCGTGGGCTTATTTCCTTTCAGGAAACCAAATTTTTAGGTATCAGGTTGCCGATGTTGACCGCCACGCTTAGGCCTGGCAGTCTTCTCTGCCTGTATAGATGCTGGTTTAGATTGTTGGAACACGAGAGGTATCTTAAGATGTCAATCCGCCTTTATGTTGGCAATCTCTCTAGAGATTTGCAGCGCCCAGATTTTGAAAACGTATTTGCTAGCTACAACGACGATCTGGTGTCTGTAAAGCTAATTTCCGACAAGAAAACTGGTAAATGTCGGGGGTTTGGGTTTGTAACCGTCAAAACCGAAGAGAAGGCCGACGAGATTGTTGATCAACTCAATGGTCAGGTGCTAGAAGAACTGCCTATGAAGATTGAGAAGGCTTTGCCTCGCACCAAGGCTGAACCTGAGGCCGAAGTTCGAGAAAACAGCGGCGGCAACAAGCGCGCGCGCAGCAATAGCCGCAAACCTGCCGCCTCAACGACGGTATCTTCGGCGAGCACGGCAGCTCAACCCGATCCACGCTGGGCCAACCAACTGGAGCAACTGAAGGCGATGTTGGCCGCTCAAACCACAGCCTCCTAAGCAGGTTGCCCTAGACGCCCTAGGCTAGCTGTATCTCCTCTAACCGCTGAGTACAAGATTCGGCGGTTTTTGTTTAGATGGGTTGTTTTTCACAGGCTGTTTGACGTTGCTGCGCCCCATACTGGCTGATTCTCCTCAAGTTGGGTGGGCGAAGCAGCGATCTCTCCCCTAGGTAGGATCGGTCAGATTGTCGACAACCTCCTCGGTGGCCGCTCCTAGCAGAGTCAGGAGGGGGCCAACCTGTTCTTGGCCGCTCACCGCTAGGTCGCTGTGGCAAAGGAAGACCCGTTCCGTCACTCGGCCTAGGAGGTCGTGGAGGGTGCGCTCTAGGCGGGCCTGGTGGAGGGCTTCTAGGTCGTCGCTGCGCCAGGGGCATCCGGCGTAGGAGGACAAAAAAATAGGAAAGCCAAACAGGCTATCGGCGGCCATCCAGCGGGGCGACCCCACATCTAGCCAAAAGTGCCAGCGGTGGCGGGGCCGTTGTAATCGATACTGAAACACCGTGGCCAAGGTCACCCCCTGCTGGGCGGGGTCAAGGGGCTGGGAGGGGTAGGGGTTCGCGGACACAGTGCCCTGGCGCAGCAGCGTAATGAATCGTTCCGGGGCGCTTTTTTCTGGCATCAGCGTTGCCTTGGGCGCTACGGTAGTGGAGTTCGCTCCATCGACCCAGCCCGCTAGGTCACCCCAACCTGCTCCCTTTCCCGATCTATCCGATCTGCGAGGTGATTGGGGTTCGCGCTGGCGCAGTTGGTTGTCCACGGTCCAATATTGCTGGGCGGTTTCCACCAGTTCCCGCAGGGCAGTGAGTTGGTCTGATGGGAGGTGATGGCCGCCGCCGTAGAAGGTTTGAATGGCCCGATCCAAAAAGCCCACCACCCCAGGGATAAAGCGCTGCTGTTGTTGCTCCTGCTGTTGGGCAATCCACTGACGCAGGTGGTTATAGCATTGAGTGGCCCGATAACCGAGGCGATACCAGCGTTCAAACCGCTCTACGGGCAGCAATTGGGGCCGATCAAGCTGGGGCGCAAAGCAGTGATCCACCAGTAACTCCGCCCGCACGGGGTCAATTTGCACGGTGTCGAACCAGGGGGCCACATCGGGGGACTGGGGACGCTGGCTTAGGACGACCAGCATTTCCGCCACGGCATCCGCATCGGCCAAATGCCCCAGATTCGGGTAAACAAAGGTGATCAGGGTGAGTAAGGCCCGCACAAGGGGCGAGTGAATCAGGGGCCGCTGGTCGTTCAACGATGCCACAGGAATGCCATGGCCCAGCAAAATCTCCGCCAGAGTGTAGCGGGCAATAGTGTCTAACCCTGGCCCCACAATGGCAATGTCCCCAGGGGACACCTGTTTTGAGGTGACGGCCTCGGCAATCACTTCCCCCACCTGTCGCAGCAGTGCCCCTCGCGAGATGGTTTGAATACTGTGAAAAGCCTCCAGCGGTGTCGGTAAGGCCAAGGGGTTCATAGCCCATTCCACCACGGTATCGGCCCAAGGGTTCGCTAGGGTGCCCTCCGGCAGGGGCAGGGTTTTCACGACGGCACAGTCCTGCCGCAGGGTTTCTAGCCGATCCGGGTCAGTTCGCACACCGAGACGCACCTTACCATGGGGGTTCCAGGTGAGGGCCACAGGTCGGTTTTGGTCGATAAACACCCGTAGCCATGCGGCGGTAACGGCGGGGTACTCGTCCAGATCATCGACCCACAGGCCGCCATAGCGGGCCAGCAGTTTTTCTTGGTAGAGGGGATGGGGTAGCAGGTAGCGCCAGTAGAGTTCCGTCATTACCCCGTAGGTAAGCAGGCTGTGGTTGAGGCACCAATCACGCCACGCCACCACCGCCTCTCCCACGGTGCGCCACACCGCCTCTGGGGCAAAACCCGCAGGCATTCCCTCCGGCAGCAGAGTGGGCAAGTCCTCCGCTGGAATCATCGCTGAGGCCGCCATGTTGAAAAAGTCTAGGGCGCAGCTTACCGTCTGGGTTTCCGACCAGCCTTCAATCGTCATGGATCCATCCCGCAGCCGTTCCTGCCAAAATCGGGTGGCGAATTCCTCTTCGTTTTCGGGCCGCAGCAGCAGCGGAAATTGCGGCATTGGCCCCAGGTGAGGTACTAGCAAGGGCCAAAAGAGGGTCACCTCATCCTGAATAAAGCCACTGGGTGTTGTGGTGACCACAGGAATGCGGCCCTGAAGCCGAGTGGCCAGGTAATCCGCCAAATACAGTCGATTATCGCCAATGGCCGCAAAGACCAGCATCGTTTGCCCCGGTGCCAGGGGGGAAGGCAGTTTCGAATCAGCCCAGGCCAGGAGCTGATCCACCAGCCAGGCGGTTTTACCACTGCCGGTCGGCCCCTCACACCAGCGCGGCCAGCCTTTTGCGGTGGCTTGGGAATTCTGGGAACCAGAGGAGACAGCCATGGCAACACCGAGGGACAGATCTATAGCCCAACATACCCCATGGCAAAACAGGGTAACCCCCGTAAGGGTTACCCTGCTGTCATACTCAAACCTTGAGGTTCAGGGAACCCTGACCGCTATGAAACGGAGATAGCTACCACGAAAAGCCCCACCACCAGCGCCGCTGCCAGCCCGCCCAGGATGATGTAGTTGCGCTTCTGATTTGCCGTGGGGGGTTCCGCCTCGTACATTTTAGGTTCGTTGGCGAAGTTATTCAGGCGTCCGCCTTCTTCGGTGGTGTAGGGCATTGTTAAGCATCCTTACTTAAAACTTTGTCTAGCTTAGCAAAGGTTCGAGTAAATCGCCGTGGTGAAATTTACGGGTTAGGAAGGGCTGCATCCAAAGCAGCATGGATTGATTGAGGCCGTCATCTCACTACCAACGGACGAAAGGTCAGCCAATTACCCCTTACAGGATTTGAACATCCTGGAGGCGTTTATTGTCCTAGGTTGCTATCCTAGCGCCATGGAGCCTAGCGCAATGGAGAATGGGCGAACAACTATGGCAAAGATAAAAGGTAAGGGCAAGGATCAGCTTGGGATCAAGGATCGAGAAGACAACTCAGCCGTAGAAATACCTCTCTCACATCCGACTGATTCCCCTTCTGCGGCCCAAGGTAGACTCTCCGAAAATTCCTCCAAGGGCAGAAAAAAGAGCAAGAGACTCCAGCAGCAAGATCACCATTTGTCAAGCCCATTGGCTCCTGATTGCGCGAACTATCGCTACACCTCAGAATCAGAGGGCAGTTCTAAATTATCTAAGACTTTCTACGAAAAAGAACTCGCCAAACTGCAAGTAGAATTAGTAAAAATGCAGTATTGGGTAAAGCATACGGGCACCCGAATTGTAATTTTATTTGAGGGGCGCGATGCGGCGGGCAAAGGCGGCACCATTAAGCGAATTACCGATCCACTAAATCCAAGGGGCTGTCGAGTAGTAGCCTTAGGAACACCCAGCGACCATGAAAAAACCCAGTGGTATTTTCAGCGCTATGTGGCCCATTTACCCGCTGCTGGAGAAATGGTTTGCTTTGACCGTAGTTGGTATAACCGAGCTGGTGTTGAGCATGTGATGGGCTTTTGCACCGAGGCAGAATACTACGAATTCATGCAAACCTGCCCCGAATTTGAGCGCATGTTAGTACGGTCAGGAATCATTTTGCTGAAGTACTGGTTTTCGGTTAGCGATGAGGAACAGGAACGGCGGTTTCAGTCTCGCACCACAGACCCCGCCCGTCGCTGGAAACTGAGCCCCATGGATTTAGAATCACGGGATCGCTGGATAGAATATTCTCAGGCCAAGGATGCGATGTTTTCCCATACCAATATTCCTGAAGCACCCTGGTTTACGGTGGAAGCCGACGACAAAAAACGCGCCCGCCTCAACTGCATTAGCCATATCCTCAGCAAAATCCCCTACGTGGATATCACGCCCCCACCCCTCAAATTATCACCTCGGAAAAAAGCACCCCAGGGCTATATTCGGCCTCCCCACAACGAACAATTTTTTGTTCCCAACATATATTGACTTAGTTCCCCATAGGCAAATTTAAGGGGCACTAAGTCGTTTATCGAAGGTCTTAGATGACGAGGGATAGTCTCATCGCAGCCGCGATCAAAGGCCAGCGATCTAACTTTGACGCTGGGCAATCACGGCATAGAAGGGATCGGCCATGGCAAAGCCTAGCATTTGCAAAATTCCTGGCATGGGTGGGGCGTAGGCAACTACCTCTGGGGCACTAAATCCAGGGGCGGATTTGAAGTAGCTTTTCACTAAGTCAACTCGATCCGATTCATTACCATCGCGCCAAGCCGCAATGGCTTTTTGATAAAACATGCGATTTGAGAAACTCACGATAGCGATCCCACCCGGCTTCAGCACTCGATAGATTTCACCAAATACAGTTTCAGGTTGCTGAAGGTATTGAACCGATACCGTATTTAGCACCGCATCAAAGGATTCATTCTCCAGGGATAGGCGCGGATTTTCGTTGAGGTTTTGGACAAAATAATGATTCAGCCGAGGATTTTTAGCCAGTTCTTCCTCGTTCATGCCATGGCCTTCTACCCAGTCAAACTTCATGTCTTCTGGCAGGTGAGAGACCCAGCTACTCATTAAGTCTAAAATGCGACCGTTGGGGGTTAGCCGCTGACGATAGAGATCTGTCAAGCGCTGAATAAAGCCCTCGTCCACATGGGTGACAAA
>CAZWNR010000002.1:0-27606 GCA_964635665.1 uncultured bacterium
CCTGGGCATGACCAGTTCCGACATGCTCGACACGGCCCTGTCACTGCAAATGGTGGACAGCCTTCAGGTAATTCTGATCCACGTCGAAAGCCTGATTCAGGCGATTCGCTACAAAGCCCAAGAGCACCGCGACACCGCGATGATTGGCCGATCCCACGGCATCCACGCCGAGCCGATTACCTTTGGCTTTAAGCTGGCAGGTTGGCTGGCGGAAATGCTGCGCCACCGGGAACGCCTCGTTCACCTGCAAGACACCATTGCCGTGGGCAAAATTTCGGGGGCGGTGGGCACCTACGCCAACATCGATCCTCAAATCGAAGCCCTGGCCTGTCAAAACCTCGGTCTGCGACCCGATACCGCTTCGACGCAGGTAATCTCCCGCGATATCCATGCCGACTTTATGAATGCCCTAGCCCTGCTGGGGGCCTCCATCGAGCGGTTTGCGGTCGAAATTCGTAACCTTCAGCGTACGGACGTGCTGGAAGTGGAGGAATTTTTCTCCAAAAAGCAGAAGGGATCTTCCGCCATGCCCCACAAGCGCAACCCGATTCGGTCGGAGCGCTTAACCGGGATGGCCCGAATTCTGCGCGGCAACGCCATGGCCGCCCTAGAAAACGTGGCCCTCTGGCACGAGCGCGACATTTCCCACAGTTCCGTGGAGCGGGTCGCCCTGCCCGATAGCTGCATCCTCGCCCACTTCATGCTGGTGGAAACCACTAACCTCATTAAGAATCTGCTGGTCTATCCTGAAAATATGGCTCGCAACATGAACGTCTATGGTGGCGTGGTGTTCAGCCAGCGGGTGATGCTGTCCTTGGTGGAAAAGGGGCTGGCCCGTGAGGAGGCCTATGCCATTGTGCAATCCTGCGCCCACACCGCCTGGAACACCGACGACGGCAACTTCCGCCACCTGATTAGCCAGGATGACCGGGTGACGGCCCACCTCTCCGCCACCGAAATTGACGACTGCTTCGACCCCGATCACCACCTGCGCAACCTCGATCAGGTCTATCAGCGGCTCGGCATCTAGGCAGAGGTTCGCCTTCCCTGCATCCCCTCTGGCCCTGATACCCCCATTACCCCGTAGGGGCGAGCTCTCCTCGCCCGACAAAACTGGGGCAAGCCATCAGGATTGAGCATGATTCGTTCCTTGGGTTCCATCGTCTGTTGCCTCCGTCACCCTGTCAGCCTCGGCGGATGGGGTGCTTTTTTCCCCGTTGGTCGTTTCCCGTTCCCTTAGATCTTTGTGTGTCGTTATGAAAACCGTGATCCCCGTCCCTCTGCCCGATTTGCCCTACGACATTGTGGTGGCCAATCAAGGTCTGAGCCAAGTTGGCTCCTGGTTGGCGAACCCCGAAAAGCCCCTGGTCAAGCCTGGTCAGCGGATACTGCTGGTATCGAATCCGGCTATTTTTCGCCATTATGGCCAAACGGTGATGGAATCCCTCACCCAGGCGGGCTATGCCGTGCAGTACCATCTGCTGCCCGCTGGTGAGCGCTACAAAACCCTAAAATCCATCCAAGCCCTCTACGATGCGGCGTTGGAATTTCGGCTAGAGCGCCAGTCGGCCATGGTGGCCCTAGGGGGCGGCGTGATTGGCGATATGACGGGCTTTGCGGCGGCTACCTGGCTGCGGGGGATTCGGTTTGTGCAAATTCCCACCTCCCTGCTGGCCATGGTGGATGCTTCCATTGGCGGCAAAACCGGGGTCAACCATCCCCAGGGCAAGAATCTCATTGGCGCATTCCATCAGCCCCGCTTAGTGGTCATTGACCCCATGGTGCTGAAAACCCTGCCGCCTAGGGAATTTCGGGCCGGGATGGCCGAGGTCATCAAGTACGGCGTGATCTGGGATACCGAGTTGTTCGCCGCCCTAGAATCCGCCGAGCGACTGGATCAGTTCCGCTCCCTGGGCGAGGATCTGCTCCATCAAATTCTCACCCGTTCTTGCCAGGCCAAGGCCGAAGTCGTTTCCCAAGACGAAAAAGAAGCCGGACTGCGGGCCATCCTCAACTACGGCCACACCATCGGCCATGCGGTGGAAAGCCTCACCCACTACCGGGGCGTCAACCACGGGGAAGCCGTGGCCATTGGCATGGTCGCCGCCGGACATATTGCTACCCTGCTGGGCTACTGGAGTAAGGACGATGCCACCCGTCAGTATCGCCTGATTGAAAAGACCGGACTGCCCACGGCCATACCCGCCAATCTCCGGGAGGACGACATTCTGCGCCTGCTCCAGGGCGACAAAAAGGTGGAAGACGGCCAGGTGCGGTTTGTGCTGCCCCAGGGCATTGGCTCCGCCATCGTCACCGGAGATGTCACCTCAGCGGCGGTTCGATCGGCCCTCGCCGCCAGCCGAGGGTAAGGCGGCTATCCTCAAGGAACGTGGGGCTGATCGCCGATCCGTCCCACCCTTTGGCGGTGTTTTTCGTTCAGAGGGTCATCCACCGTGCCCCAGCCTCCATGCCCCAGCCTCCCCAGACCTAGTCCCTCGTCCCAGACCTAGTCCCAGACATTGAGGATTTGGTGCTTGAGGATGACGGCCCCCTAGCGTCCGCCGACTCCGTATGTGGCCGGATATTGACGATCTGGTGGCTAAGCCGCAGGAGTTGGAGCTTGACCCAGGGGATCTCACCCCATCAACCAGAGCTAGGGGATCACCCTAAGACAGCCTCGCTTTCCAATACGTCCAACCCTGCCTAGGGACAAGATCTCCTTGCCCACTAAGCCGGGGGTAAACGCATCCAAGCAATTAACGCATCCAAGCATTTTAGTCCCGTTCCACATCACACCCAGGGCTAGGCCCCACCATCGGGAAACCTAGCCTTGGGTCAACCTTGCGATCCTGGTGGCAGCCCCTACTGGGGACGCGCCGCTGGGCAATCAACGGCCCGCACCGACACCGCTGCGGTGTAGTCGCGCAGGGCGTTGGTGTTGGGGGCAAAGTTGGTCCCCATTTCGTTCAAGGGGGTCGCGATGCCACAGAAGGCCGCCATTTCGCGAATCGTCTGTTCGGCCCAGTGACCGCTAATGTCCCCAAAAACGGGAGGATTGGGGATATTCGGTATCAGACCCCGCTGCACCAGTTCCTCCCCAGGTACGGGGGTACCCGTGGTATCGGCGGCATCGGCATCCACGCGCAGCAGGGCCAGCTTACGGGTCATGGCCATCAACTCGGCCCGAGACACGTTTTCCGTGGGTCGGAACCGTCCGGTGCCGCCATCGCCAGCCACAATCCCCAACTGCTTAGCCTGCTGAATCTGCACAGCACTCCAGCGATTGGTGGCCACATCGGGGAAGGGGGGGCTGAAGACCGCGGTGGGCAACGTAGCGATGAGGCTGGTGGGCAAAATGCGCGCCGCCGTTTGCATCATCACCGCAACGGCTTGCTCACGGGTGAGGGGGCTGGTGGGCTGGAAGCGGCCATCGGGGAAGCCCGAAATGGTGCCTAGCTCTGCCGCCCGAACAATCTCGTTTACATAGCGGTTGCCCCGGATATCGGTGAAGGGCAGCGTTGCGACGGGGGGCGGGGTCACAGGCGGGGTGACGGTGCCGCCGCCGGTTTGGCCAGACTGAAGCTGGGCTAGGGTGAGGTCGTTGGTGAAATAGACCAGGTGAGAACTCACGACCTGGCCCTCAAAGGTGCGCTTCGTTAGCGACCAGCCCGGATCGAGATGGATTTTCGTGAACCCCGTGGAGCTGATGCCCCCGGTGCGGCCAATGGTGAAGCGGTCGCGGGAGGTCGTGCTGGGGGCAAATTGCAGCAGCAGGTCACCGTTGCGGTTGTTAATCTCAAAGCGGGCTCCAGCAACATCCTGCCCCGCCAGGCGCACCGCATAGCCGTTGCTATCCCGCTGCATCCGGCACACCCCGGTAAAGTCGAAGGTGTTCCAGAGGGCATTCACCTCCGTGGGGCGAACGTTGGCGTTAGTAATGTTCCAGCAAGCCCGGTTATTGTTAAGCTGCTCCATAATCAAGAGGCGGTAGGGCTGAGCCGCACTGCCCGGGGCCGCCACCACTAAAAAATTGGCCTCGTTGATGGGCGTATTGCCAAAGGTTTGGGCCAGCAGATTGCTGACCTGACTACCCACCGGCTCTACGGTGGGCTGAACGGCGGCTATCCCTGGCCCCATGCCCCCCAATACCCCTAGGGTCGCAGCCGTTAAGGCAGCAGCGCGAATACGTGCAAATCGGTTCATTAGTCACCCTTCCTAAAACATGATGTGGTGAAAGTTGTGTTCTGAGGGGTCTGGTGCGACCCTAGAAAGGCATCCTGAGCTCTCCTAGACGGCGGCGACACCGTTTTGAGCCAACGGTTGTGCCAATGTTTAACCCTGGCCTGTTCCTTCCTAACGGCGGCCAAGGGGCCATTTTTAGGGAGATCTACAGGCTTATCTTGCTGGAGGAAACCCGAAGGCATCAGGAAGCCAGAAAACCGAGTTTATTGTAGGGGCTACCCCACCCCCAACCGCCAAGATCGCAAGGTTTTCTAAGGATTCGTTGCATAGCCTTAATCCAACGGTTCGTATTGATCGTATTCATCGTATTTGTCGTTGCCCCTAGGGTTGGTCTTAGAGGTACGGCTTTGCAAACATCGGGCCGATCTCCTGGGGGGGCAGGGGTTGGCTGTAGAGGTAGCCCTGGGCTTCGTGGCAGCCCTTGCCAATTAAAAAGCTGGCCTGGGCCTCGGTTTCGACCCCTTCGGCAATCACCCGTAGATTGAGGGCTTTGCCTAGGGCAATGACAGCCTCGGCAATGGCCATATCGTTGGCGTCTTGGGGAATATCGCGGATGAAGGACCGATCAATTTTGAGCTTTTCGATGGGTAACTGTTTTAGGTAGCTGAGGGAGGAGTAGCCCGTACCAAAGTCATCGATGGAAATTTGGATGCCGAAGTCGCGCAGGGCTTTGAGTTGGTCAATGCTGTCGGTGGCTCCTTCCATAATGAAGCTCTCGGTTACCTCTAGCTCTAAGCAGGTGGGAGGTAGGCCACTTTCGTCTAGGGCCGACTGCACCACCGCCAGCAGCCCGTTGTGGCGAATTTGCGGCCCCGCAATGTTGACGGCAAGACGACCAAAGGGAATGCCCTGATCCAGCCAGTCTCGGCCCTGGCGGCAGGCACAGTGCAACACCCACAGGCCAATGTCGCGGATCAGCCCGGTTTGTTCGGCCAGGGGAATGAACTGCACCGGAGACACCCGCCCCAGTTCGGGATGTTCCCACCGCAGCAGTACCTCTAGCCCCACCAGTTGCCGGGACACCAAATCCACCTGGGGCTGATAAACCAGGTGAAATTCCTGTCGATCCAACGCCCCCCGCAGGGCATTTTCCAGCAGCATTTGCTCGAAGGTGATGGCCATCATTTCTTCGGTGTAGAACCGATAGGTATTGCGGCCCTCCTCCTTGGCTTGGTACATGGCGGTGTCGGCATTGCGCAGCAGGGTAGAGGGATCCGGCCCATCGGCGGGAAAGAGGCTAATCCCCATGCTGGCGGTAACGTAGATCTCCTGTCCCTGGATCTGCACGGGTGGTTTGAGGGCGTCAAAGAGTTTGTGAATCACCGGGGTGACGTTCTGGGTGTGACCAATGTCCTCCAGCAGCACCACAAATTCATCGCCACTGAGGTGAGCCACGGTGTCGTTGGTGCGGATGGCCGCCCGAAACCGACGGGCCAGTTGACGCAGCAGATCATCTCCGGCCCCGTGGCCCATGCTGTCGTTAATGTGCTTAAACCGATCTATATCGATGAATAACAGGGCCAATTGGGTGTGCTGGCGCGTAGCTAGGTTCAGGGCATGGTGCAGCCGATCATTGAATAACAGGCGGTTGGGCAAACCCGTCAGGGGGTTATGGTGGGCCAAATAGTCGAGGCGCTCTTGGCTTTCCTTGGTGGCGGTGATGTCAGAAAAGACTCCTACATAACCCGTGGGCTGACCTTGGTCGTTGCGGACGGTGGTGATGGTCAGCAAGCTCGGATACTGGCTGCCATCCTTGCGGCGGTTCAGAAGCTCCCCGTGCCAAGTTCCTTGGGTAGTCAAGATCTGCCATAGAGCCTGGTAGAAGGCCGAATCATGGTGGCCCGACCGCAGTAGCCGAGGGGTTTGGCCTATGGCCTCGTTGCGAGGGTAGCCGGTGATGGTTTCAAAGGCGTGGTTAACGTCTAAGATACGGCCCCCCAGGTCAGTGATCATCACCCCCTCCAAGGTGCTCTCAAACACCGCCGCCGCCTGCTGAAGCCGCTCGGAGACCCGCACCTGATCGGTCACATCCTGTATGGTGCCGAGGGTGCGCAGGGGTTGACCCTCACTACCATAGTGGGTCTCGCCCTGCTCTTGCACATGTCTAACCTCGCCCTGGGCGGTGAGAATGCGGTGAAGACAGCCATAGCCCCTACCCTCAGCAAGGGCCGATTGGAAGATGTGATCTACCCGATCTCGATCATCGGGGTGGACTCGGCTCAAAAACCCCTCGTAGGTTTCCTTAAAGGCCGGACGATCCGACTCTGCGATCCCCAAAATGCGAAACACCTGATCCGACCACCGCAGTTGCTGTGTGGTGTGGTCTAGGTCCCAACTGCCGATGTTGGCGACCCGCTGGGCTTCCCGCAGTCGATGTTCGCTGTTGGCCAACTGCACCAAGGCCCGCCGTCGCTGCACCAGCCGCCAAATTTCGTTGGCAATCAACTGCAAGGTTTCCACATCGGTGTCCGTGTAGTCCTCAGATTTATTGCCCAACCCAGCCAGCATCACCACCTGGCCATTTTCCAGCACGGGCACCGTTACCAGGCGCTGTATGGACGCATGGCCAGCGGGCAGCCCTCGCTTATGGGCGTAGGCTTCATAGTCGTTAACCACCACGGGCCGTTTCTGGCGCAGGGCATCGGCCCAAAGGCCCACCTGGGCCCTTGAATAATGGCGATCATAGACGGCGTAGCAATGGTGGCTGAGGGTGCGGCGTGACCAGGCAACCATCTCAAGGGTGTTCTGGTCGGCGTTGATGAAGTGAATGAAGGCAATCTGGCTCGCGGTCAAGTCCTCCGCCATTTCCTGGCCATGCTGTATAAACGCCGCCTCATCCAGGGTTTCGGCCAGGGTAGGCAGGGCCAACAACACCTCAGCCCGCCGCACCTGAAGCGACAGTTGAGCCTCGGCCCGGTGACGTTTGGTGATGTCGAGAATACTGACGGGCAGACGGGCGGCGGCAGCAGCACTGTGGGGCACCGGGAAACTAATCAGCGCAAAGAGATCGCCTCCGGCACAGGTTTTGTAGGTCACCTCGGCGGAAAAGGTCGATCCCCCCGCCCACATCGCCAACACACCATCGACAAACACCCCCAGCGCTTGATCCGAAAATCGATTGGCAAAGGCCACGAGGTAGTCTTCCTTGCTGTCTGCCTGAAACAGGCGTAGGGCAGCCCGGTTCATCTCCAGAATGCGCACCCCAGCCAGCCATTGCTGCACCCGTTCGGGATGCTGGGCCAGAAACTCAGCCAGGTCGGTTACCCCCTGTTGGCGCAGATTCGCTAGGTCTTGGTAAACCCAAGAGACATCCTCCAGCAGCAGGGCAATTTCCAGGGTCTCAAACATTGTCTGGAAATCCGTTGCCGCCGCCTGGGCCATCTGCCGACTGTAGGCCGCCTCAGCATCGGCCTGAATGCGCTGATCAACCGCCCCCTTGGCCTGCCAATAGGCCACCGTCAGACAAAGGGCTGGCAGCCACACCAGTACCACCAGTCCCTGAAACGCCAACATACTTTCCGGGGTGTCTAGGCTTGTTAAACCATCCCCTAGGGCGAGGTGAAGAATGGCCGAAACCACCCAAACCAGCCCCACGGCACTCAGCCCCAGCAGGTTAAACCGCACCCCTGCCCACATCAGTAGCGGCAGCACGGTGTAGGGATGGCTAATCAGCAGCGTCGAGTTTGGAGAGGCCGAATCCAAGCGATCTGGCCCCGCATCAAACTGCACCCAGGCCATCCCCAAAGCCAAGGCCCATAGCCCCCAAAGCTCCAGCCACCGCCGCCATCTCCAGCCCAACAACTGCGCCCCAGCGTTGTGCAGGGCCACCACCCCAGGGGCCACCAACAGCATCCCCAGCCCCACAGCACTGGCCCAACCCGACAGTGCCGATAGCCACGATTCCCATCTCAAGCCTTGGCTCATGGCTATCGCCACCGCCGCCGGAATACCTGTGATCCAAGGCAGCACCGCCACTGCTCCAAAAAAGATCACCGCCTGTCCCATGCGATGAAACCCTCGGACACCCCCACAATAGCGGCGCATCCCCACCGCCACCACCATCGCCTCCAGGGCATTGACGGCAAAGAACACTAGCACCAAGGGTAGTGGTCGTCCCAGCCACAGCACTTGCAAGGGCAGGGTAATCAGGCCTGCCACCCCCAGACGACGCCCCCACTGAGCGGTTGGGGTAATCACCAAATAGCCCGCCAGAAAACCGCCCACGATCCAAATTACAGCGGTTTGGCTCGTAATGTGGAGCAAACTGAGGCTGAGCATGAGCAGCACAGCATAGCCCAGCCCAAAGCTCAGATCCTTGGCGGCTTGGCGGCTTGGAATACGCTCAACCATAGCGTCCTAATCTCTGATTCACCGATAACCACTCGGCTCGTGGTTGGCTGAACAGAACCGAGCCACAACTAGACGGGATAGAACTCGGTTGCCCATTGCCGTTTTTACTCGTCTATTTTAAGGCCAATACCCAGGGAACCCAGGGTTTGGTAACGTTCCCTTAGCCTTTCCAGTCCCCAGTCCCCAGTCCCCAGTCCCCAGTTCCCCACCGATTCTCTGTCATCTCTTCTTAGGAAGAGGAGAACGGATGGGTTCACTGGCACCCAGAGGCTACAACCCCGGCAGCAGCCCACCGCTGAGACGCTTCATCACTCGGTTGGCAATGTCGGCGTACTGCACCTCCCCTGCCAAAATTTGGCCGAGGCGTTGGGTGGCGCTAGGGCGTTTAATCCCGACCCGGTAGCCAATCCCCGGCACCCGGAAAAACAGCCCCGAAATCCGTTTGGCCCACTGCATATCCGCGCCCCAGGAGGTCTGCATGTCAGCGGTGTAGGTGGCCAGGGCGTCGGCTTCCCCTGCTAGGGCTGCATGGATAGCTGCTGCCGCCTTGACGCCGCTAACCATGCCGGGACGAATGCCCTCGGAACTGAGGGGATCGACAATGGCCGCCGCCTCCCCCACCAGCACCGCCCGCTCGGTGTGAAGGGGATGCTGACCATCCCACAGTTTGAGGCCATGGTGATGGGCCTGGGTCTGGGTGGGGTCAACGCCAAGGGTTTGGCAATAGCGATCTAGGGCAGGTTGGTAGGTGAGGGTAGCCTTTTCCAGGGTCATTTTGCCGAGGAAGCTGGCCGCCCCAATGGAATAGCCCTGGGATTTGGGAAAGTTCCACAGACAGCCCTGCTTCACCAGGCCAAACTCAAAGCTAATCGGGAAGCTCTCTGCCACCGGAGCCACCGTGGGTACCTCCAACACCGTGGCTATGCGCAACGGCAAGGTCGGAAACCCCAGCCATTTTGCCATTGGCCCTTGGGCTCCATCCGCCGCCACCAAGTAGGCCGCTGTCAGATCTCCCTGGAGTGTCGAAACCCGCCAGTGATCGCCCACTAGGGCAATGCCCGTCACCGGAGTCCCATCCCGCACCTCAGCCCCTTGGGCCTGGGCTTGTTGGACGAGGAACTGGTCAAACACCTCCCGCCGCACCATCCAAATCGGTTCGGTGGTGGTCAACTCCGCCTCAATAGGATCTTCGAGTTGGTAGGTGTAACGCACCCGCCGCCGCTGGCTGTCAATGGCGGGGGCAAAGTCAAAATCAAAATACTGGGCCACGCTGGGCGAAACCGCTCCACTACAGGGCTTGTAGCGGGGCAGAGAATCCTTCTCTAGCACCAGCACCGAATGTCCCTGCTTCGCTAGGTGGTAGGCCGTAGAGGCCCCCGCTGGGCCAGCCCCCACCACAATACAGTCGTACATGACCACCGTTGCCCTCCATCCAGCTATGCGCCGCAAATATCCGCCATCTAGGGAAGGTTAGCCGCGATGTACGGGTACCCTCCAGCCCTGCTCGATCCTGCCACAACCTGGCCATGTTGCATCTGTGATTGCCAAGGCAAGGATTGAAAGGTAATTTCGATTCAGCAGGGAACATGGGACAATGGGGGGCACAACGGGGGCTGATCGGGGGCGAACCCAAGCCTAGGTCGGTGGCGGCTGATGCCCAAACCCACAGCCCGCTCGGAAGCAATGGGCTTCGTTTGGGCGTTCGGGGGACTGGCATCAGCCAAAAATAAACGTATGTAGGGGAGGTTGTTTGTGAAAGCTTTAGTGATCGGTAGTGGTGGCCGAGAACATACCCTGGCCTGGATGCTGCTTCAGTCCGCCAAAATTACGGAGGTCGTTTGCATCCCTGGTAATGGTGGCACCGCAACCCTGCCCCACTGCCGCAACCTGGCCCTCAACCCCGAAGACTTTGAAGGCATTGCCCGCTTTGCCCTGGTCAACAACCTCGAACTGGTGGTAGTGGGGCCAGAGCAACCCCTCGCCCTTGGCATTACCGACTTCCTCCAGGCCCAGGGGCTGAAGGTGTTTGGCCCATCCAAAGCGGGGGCGCAGATCGAAGCCAGCAAAGCTTGGGCCAAGGCTTTGATGGTGGAAGCGGGCATTCCCACCGCCCAGGCCCAGGTGTTCGATGAGGAAGTCGCCGCCCTAGACTATCTCAAGACCCAAACGGCCCCCATTGTAGTGAAGGCCGATGGCTTGGCGGCGGGTAAGGGCGTGATTGTGGCCCAAACCCTGGAAGAGGCCAGTGCAGCGGTCACCGAAATCTTTAGCGGCAAGTTTGGCGCGGCGGGCAGCCAGGTGGTGATCGAAGAATTTATGACCGGCCAGGAAGCTTCGGTGCTGGCGGTCACCGATGGCCAAACCATTCGGCCCCTGGTGCCCGCCCAGGATCACAAGGCCATTGGCGAAGGCGACACCGGCCCCAACACCGGCGGCATGGGAGCCTATGCCCCCACCCCTGTGGTCAGCCCAGCCCTGATGGATCGCATCCAAGCCGAGGTGCTAGAACCGGCCATGGCCACCCTGCGCCGTCGCGGCATCGACTATCGCGGCGTGCTCTACGCGGGGTTGATGATTACCCCCCAGGGCGACCCCAAGGTGGTGGAATTTAACTGCCGCTTTGGCGACCCCGAAACCCAGGCGGTGCTGCCTCTGCTCGAAACACCGCTGGATCAGGTCATTTTGGCCTGTGTTGAAGGGCGGCTAGAATCCCTGCCGCCCCTAGAGTGGAAGCCCGGTGCCGCTGCCTGCGTGGTGCTGGCCGCCGAGGGCTACCCCGACACCTACCCTAAGGGCATGGAAATTTCTGGCCTCACCGAAGCCACCGACACCGGAGCCTTGGTGTTCCATGCAGGCACCCAAGCCAAGGGCGGCATTACCGTGGCCAACGGGGGCCGAGTGCTGGGGGTGACGGGCCTCGGTGATAGCTTTGAAGCCGCCATTGCCAACGCCTACGCCGCCGTGGACAAAATCCACTTCGCCGGAATGTACTGCCGCCGAGACATTGGCTATCGAGTGAAGGGTTTGAATTAGCCCATGGGCCATGGAACAACCAAACCCAAGCCCCGTTGAAACACCGAGGGCGGTGATGGCGACGAAAAGTCCGTCAATCTTCTAGGCCCTCGAAGTCTACTCCTAAACGGATACAGGGGGCAGGGTTATGGGGCGATGTCTAAATCCTCAGAATCCCACTTGAGGACAGCGGCGTTGATGCCCTGTTCGCGCTTGCGTTTGGCGTCGTCTTCAAACCACTGAATGATGTGGGTAGCCGAGAGGGATGCCAGGGGAATCCCCAAATCGGCGGAGATAATCCCCAGCAGTTTGGCGGTGGAAATGGTGAGCCGAGCCAGAAATTTCTCTGGGGAAGAGAGCAGAGCAGCATCCACCTTAGCCGATTCGGCTTCGGTGAGAAATTGGGTGGATTGATCAAGCATGGAAGTACCGACAATAGGGCGCAAACGGATTGTGACTATCCTGATTCTGCCGTAGAGATCGTCACCCACCAAGCCTTGGCCGCCAACGAATGCCGCAGAACTTCATGGGCTCCGAGCCGCTGATCTCCCAAGGCCCTGAGATCCTGAGCCCCTAACTCACCAAGATAACGATAGGTTGCAGACCAGCCCACGACCCGGTTGCGTTTGCAAGAATTGTAATCATCCTGATCTCCCCTTACCCCTCACGGCCTATCTCCGGCCTATCCTCTCACCCCTAGATTTTCAGCCTAGCTCATTCAACGGTTTCGCTTCATCCTGCGCGAAGGCTTGGCTATGACACCGACCCATCGTCCGATCTGGACGCTTCCAGCAGAAGCGGTTTACGGTTACCTAGGGTCTGCCCCCCAGGGGTTAGACGAGGCCGAGGCCCAGCAACGGCTGGCTCGCTTTGGCTCCAACGAACTGCCCGCCCCCGCCCATCGTCCGCTCTGGCTGCGGTTTACCGATCAGCTCACCCACTTTATGGCGATCCTGCTGTGGGTGGCGGGCACCTTAGCCTTTATTTCCCATACGGCGGCCTTGGGCTGGGCGATCTGGGCGGTGATTTTAATCAATGCGGTGTTCAGCTTTTGGCAAGAGTTTCGGGCGGAGCGGGCGTTGTCAGCCCTCAAAAATGTGTTGCCTAACCTGGTGCGGGTCTATCGCGGTGGAAATCTGGTGCAAATTCCGGCGCGAGAACTGGTGCGAGGCGATGTGATCCAGATTGAGGAGGGAGATCGCATCCCCGCCGATGCCCGTCTGGTGACGGCGGAAAGCCTTTATCTGGATATTTCGGTGCTCACCGGAGAATCCTTGCCCGTGGCCCGCAATGCCTACCCCGTGCGGCAACGGGTGGCCCTGCCTGTGCGCGGTGGTCAACCCCTAGAGCGCCCCGGCGAACAACCCCAGGTTGAAAAGGCCAACCCAGCGGAAATCAGCAACTTGGTGCTGGCGGGGGCTACGGTGTCCTCTGGGCGAGGCACAGCGGTGGTCTACGCCACGGGCACCCACACCGAGTTTGGCCAGGTGGCCCGTATTACCACCGAGGTGATCCGCGAACCGAGCACCCTGGAGGTGCAGGTCAACCACATCGTGCGGGTGATTACGGCCATTGCCCTGTCCATGGGCGTGCTGATCTTCGCCCTCACCTCGCTGCTGGTGGGCATGGAGATCAAAGAAAGCTTTATCTTCGCCATTGGCATCATTGTGGCCCTGGTGCCTGAGGGTCTGCTGCCCACGGTCACCCTGGCTTTGGCCATGAGTGTGCAGCGCATGGTTCGCCGCAATGCCCTAGTGCGGCGGCTGTCGGCGGTGGAAACCCTCAGCGCCGTGAATGTGATCTGCACCGACAAAACCGGCACCCTGACCAAAAACGAAATGACCGTGCGCCATCTGTGGTTGCCGCCGTTGACTGAGGACTCCCCAGTCAACGAATCCTTGCCAAATGAGTCCTCGCCCAAGGACTCCCTGCTTAGCGAATCCTTACCGAATGAGCCCTCGCTTAATAAGTCCCAGAACGCAGCCCTTTCCCATACGGCCCTGACTGCAACGGCCCCTAATCGTCATCTCAAGGACGATGACATGGAACGGCTGCCCGGTCAAATTCGCATCACGGGGGCGGGCTACGACCCTACCGTGGGCCAGGTGCATTTGCCCCCCAATTCGCCTCTTATCTGGAAAGTACACCTGCTGCTGACCGGAGCCGCCCTCTGTTCTAATGCGCGGTTAACCCACCTAACAGCCCCCAGTCGCTGGCAGGAAATCGGCGACCCCACCGAAGCGGCCCTGCTTGTGGCGGCGGCCAAGGCGGGGCTGAATGTGGAGGTCTTACAGCAGCGCTACCCCCGTCAGCGGGAGATTCCCTTCGATTCTCGGCGGCGGATGATGACGGTGGTGCTAGCAGGACACGACGATCTCTGGCCACCGGCCTTGTCTGCCACCAATCCTCGAAAGGCTGATTTGGTAGCCTTTACCAAGGGTGCCCCCCTTGAGGTAGTACGCCACTGCCAAAGCATTTTGCGGGATGGCACCGTCGCCCCCCTCACCCATGCCGATTGGGAACAGGTGGTGGCTGCCAATGACTACTTTGCCCGCCAGGGGTTTCGGGTGTTGGGGCTGGCCATCCGTCCCGGCAGCGCCGACCTCAAGGATATGAAGGCCCAGGATTTGGAACAAGGGCTAATCTTCGTGGGGCTGGTCGCCATGTTCGACCCACCCCGTCCAGAGGTGCCCCAGGCCATTGCCCAGTGTCACCAGGCGGGCATTCGCGTCACCATGGTCACGGGCGACTATGGGCTGACGGCGGAGGCCATTGCCCAGCAGATCGGCCTGGTCGAGCCAGACCTTGCCACCCACGAACCCGTGCGGGTGATCACGGGCGACACCCTGGGCCATCTTTCCGATGCCCAGCTTCAACAGATGGTGAAGTACCGATCTCGCCTGGTGTTTGCCCGCATGGCCCCCGAGCACAAGCTACGCCTGGTGGAGGCCTACAAGGCCACCGGGGCCGTGGTGGCAGTCACGGGGGATGGTGTCAACGATGCCCCTGCCCTGCGGTCGGCCCACATTGGCATTGCCATGGGCCTCAATGGCACCGATGTCGCCCGCGAAGCCGCCGATATCGTCCTCACCGACGACAACTTTGCCACCATCGTCGGGGCTATCGAGGAAGGGCGCACCGTCTACCAAAACATCCGCAAATTCATCCTTTACATCCTGTCGTCCAACGTGCCAGAGCTACTCCCGTTTTTGGCCATGGTGGCCCTCAAAATTCCGCCCGCCCTGGTGATCATGCAAATTTTAGCCATCGATCTAGGGACGGATATGGTACCTGCCCTGGCCCTAGGGGCCGAAGTCGCCGAACCCGGTACCATGACGCAACCACCCCGGCGCAAGCATCAGCCCTTGATGGATCGCAACCTGCTGCTACGAGCCTATGGCTGGCTGGGGCTAATCGAAGGTATTCTGGGCATGGCCGCGTTTTTCTGGGTGTGGAGCAGCCATGGGTATACCCTCAGCCAAGTCCAAGCCGTCACCCCAGTCCTCCAGGCCCACATTGCCCCCGCTGCGGTGGTGGCCATTTACCTTCAGTCCCTCACGCTGACCCTGGCGGCCATTGTGGCGGGGCAAACGGGTAACGTCTTTGCCTGTCGCGCTGAAAAAATTCCGATCTGGCGGCTGGGCTGGTTTTCTAACCCCTTAATTTGGCTCGGCATTGCCACCGAATGGATCTTGATCGGGGCCATTATCAAGCTGCCCCCCCTCCAGGCCATTTTTTCAACCGCACCGCTCAACCTGGGCCAGTGGGCCATGCTGCTGTTCTGTCCCCCCATCGTGCTAGGGCTAGAGGAAATCCGCAAAGCCGTAGTACGAAAATGGATCTCGGCCAAAGCACGGGCCATACCGTCATCATCGCCCCCGTCGCTGACGATCTCACCCTAGCTGTCGCCTCATACTCAATGTTGATGGCTGCTTACCATGGGTCAGCAGGACAAGGAGACCTCGCCCCACAGTTGGGCAAGTTGGGAACGGATTAGGTAGCAGGGTTTTCGTCTTCAGATTTAGCCTCAGTTGAGCTGAGCCCGAAAACGGCTGATGCTGATGCCCATGAGCACCACCGCAAAGGCCAGCAACGTCAAGACTTCCGGCAGCAATACCTGTAGTCCCACGCCCTTGAGAATGAGGCTGCGAGCAATAGTGACGTAGTGGCGCAGGGGATCGAAAAACGACAGCACCCGAAAGAAGGTGGGCATACTTTCGATGGGGGCGATGGCCCCGGATAGCTGAATCAGAGGTACGTTAAAAAAGAACGAGAGCAGCACCACCTGCTGCTGGGTGCGGGCCAGGGTGGCTAGCAAAATGCCTAGGCTAATGGCCACAAAGATATACATCCCCGACAGGGCCAAAAATAGCGGGTAGCTGCCGCGAAAGGGGAGGCCAAAAACCAGGCGAGCGAGGGCCGATGCCAGCAGCACATCTCCCATCAGCAGCACAAACAGCGGCGCAATTTTGGCGGTCAAAATCTCCCAGCCCTGGGCCGGGGTCATCAGCAGTTGCTCTAGGGTGCCCACGTCTTTTTCGCGAATCACCGTGGTGGAGGAGACCAGCGACCCAGTCAGCGTCAGCACCACGCCAATCACCCCCGGCACAAAGAACCAGCTGCTCAGCAGCCCCGGATTGTACAAAAACCGCACCGCTGTCTCCACGGGCGGGTCTAGGGGTTGCCCTGCTTGCTGCCTCAGGCTTTGGCCGTAGCGGGTGATCATCTGCCCCATGTAGCCCCCAGCAATGCCCGCTGTGTTGGCATCCACCCCGTCGATCAGCACCTGTACATTCACCTGCTGCCCCGTCGCCAGTCGCTCGGCAAACTCCGGTGGAATCACCAGCCCGGTGGAAATGCGGCCTCGGCGTACCTGCTGCCCTAGGTCGGCGGCATTGGGCTGAAAGGAATGAATGTCAAACACATCGTTGGCCACTAGGGCCGCTACAAAATCGCGGCTGGCAAGGCTGGGGTTGTAGTCCACCACGCCCAAGCTGAGGTGGTTAACGGCGGGGTTGAGGGCTAGCCCAAACACCAAAAGCTGCACCGTGGGCGGAAACAACAGCAAAAAGATAATCTGCCGATTTTTGAGGATCTGGCGGATTTCTTTGAGCATGAGGGGCCAGAGGCGAGGGAAGGGCATGGGCGTGGGGGGTAGGGAAGGCTCTAGTCTCGAAACTGCATTCGGTGGAGGATACGGGTAGCGGTGCGAAAGAAAAAGCCGCCGAGTAGGGCGATGGCCAAGGGAGCATACCAAACCCCCGCCCAGCCGGTACCGCGCACAAAGGCATCACGGGTGATGACAATGAAGTAGCGGGCCGGAATTACATTTGACAACAGCGACAGGGGAAAGGGCACATTCTCTAGGCGATAGATAAAGCCAGAGAGCAGCAGGGCGGTGAGGAATCCGACAATGGCAGTACCCTGCACAGCCCCAGTTTGGTTGCCCGCCCTCGCCCCCACCAGCAGGCCAAAGGCCACCGCCGCCGCCAGGTAAATCACCAGCCCCAGCAGCAGCGGGGTGGGGTCGCCCTGGAGACGCAAGCCAAACAGCACCATGGCCACGGTGATCACTACCAGCGTTTCGCCCAGGCCCACCAGCAGGTAGGCCAGTTCTTTGCCCAGCAGCCATTCCACAGCACTGAGGTCGGAGGCGTAGACCTGCACCAGGGTGCCCTGTTCCTTTTCGCGCACCAGGGCAATGGCGGCCAGCATGGAGGGAAACACCCAGAGAACCACCCCAAAGATGCCGGGCACGATGTAGAGGGCCTCGCGGCGACCAGGGTTGAACCACAGGCGCACCTGGGGCTGAATAGGGGATTGGGCTTGGTCGGGGATGAGCTTGCGGCTGCGCAGAAAGAACTGGGTGGTGGCCCGCAGACTGTTTTGAATCACACGGGCATTGTTGACGTCGGTGCCGTCGATCAAGGCCTGCACCGTGACGGGCTGCCCCAGGGCCACCTGGCGCTCAAAGTTGGGGGGAATGATTACCGTGGCCTTGGCCGTACCGGCATCGAGGGCGGCGGTGGGGTCTGGCCCCGGCATGGGCACAAAGACAAACTGGTTGGTGGCAAACAGCCGCTCTACATAGGCACGGCTGAGTCCACTGTGGTCAAAGTCTTGGATGCTGAGGGGAATATTTTTGGCCTCTAGGCGAATGGCATAGCCGTAGATCAGCATCACCGCCAGGGGCAGCACAAAGGCTAGGGCCACCGTGAGGCGATCCCGGCGAAACTGGTTGAGCTCCTTCCAGGCCTGGGCCAGAACGCGCTTCATCCTCCCTCCCCCTGTGGAACGATGTCTTCCCGCTGCCCACTTTCGGCCCGCTGCACGATGCCGATGAACGCATCCTCCAGAGAAAAGGGAATGGGCCGAAGGGACAACACGGGAACCTCGGCGGCCCGCAGCCAGCCCTGCACGGCGGCTATATCCCGGTCAGGGTCATCGAGGACAAGGTGAAGACGATCCCCAAAAATCGACACCCGCCAAGGGGCCATCTGCGCCTTGAGCTGGTTCGAGGCCGCCTGGGTGTGAGGGGTTAGGAGTTCGACCAACTGACCGGGCTGGCTGGTTTTGATGGCGCTGGGCGACCCCTGGGCCACGATGGATCCGGCCACCATAAAGGCCATGGTGTTGCAGTTTTCGGCCTCCTCTAAATAGTGGGTGGTGACGAGGATGGCGGTGCCACGCTGGGCAAAGTCGCGAATTAGCCGCCAAAACTGCCGCCGTGCCAGGGGGTCTACGCCGGAAGTCGGTTCGTCGAGGAACAGCAGGTCGGGCTCGTGCATCACCGAGGCCCCAAAGGACACCCGCTGCTTCCAGCCCCCCGGCAGGCTGCCGGTCAGCCGATGCGCCTGACCGGCGAGGCCGCAGGTTTCTAGCACCCAGTCGATTTTGTCGCGCTGAACCCGCTTGGGCACACCGTAGACACCGCAGTAAAATTCTAGGTTTTGGCGAATGGTGAGGTCGTCGTAGAGGGTAAATTTTTGGCTCATGTAGCCAATCCGGGAACGCACCTGCGAGCGGTTGAGTTGGCTGGTTTCCCCCGCCAGTTCCACCGTGCCGCCGCTAGGGGGCAGCAGACCGCACAGCATTTTAATCACCGTGGTTTTGCCCGCCCCATTTGCCCCCAGCAGGCCGTAAATTTCGCCGTATTGGATGGCGATATCGACTCCCCGCACCGCCTGGAAACTGCCAAAGGTTTTCTGCAACTGGCGGGCCGCCAGGGCAATGCCCCCCGCTTCCTTGCCCAAACGGTGGGCCGGAAACGTGAGGTAGGCGGGGTCTAAGCCCTGCTGGCGCAGACGGTTAACAAACACATTCTCTAGGGTCGGCTCATCCAACCGCAGATCACTGAGGTGTAAATCGTGATGGGCTAACAGAGCACGAATCTGCTGCTCTCCTTGGGCCGCATCCGTCACCATCACATCCAAACGATCCCCAAAGGTCTGAATATCCACAATCGCTGGGGCCAGATCCCCCATCATCGCGCCCCCCGTTTTAAGGGAACTCCCATCTACGGGATGCCAGGGACTCCCATGCGTAGGACTCCCATGTATAGGATTCCCAGACCCAAAATCTGCATTACCCCCCTTGGTGAGGGGGGCAGGGGGGATCGCGTGATCGATATCCAAGGAAACCGATTTTGGGGAGGCAGGGGAGATTTCTCCAGTTCCCGCTCCCCCAGAAAGAGGGCTAGGGTGAGGGCTACTCAACCGCTGGGATAACACCGCCTCAGCCCGATCCAGCGGCTTGGCCCACAGCTCAATGCGCCGTAGGCCGAGGTCGTCGCGCAGGGCTTGCACGGTACCCATCTGTTGAATTTCGCCAGCGTAGATTAGGGCAATACGATGACAGCGTTCCGCCTCGTCTAGGTAGGGCGTCGCGGCAATCACGGTCACCCCCTCCGCCGCCACCGCCGCCAGCAAATCCCAAAACTCTCGCCGAGACACGGGATCCACCCCGGTGGTAGGTTCATCTAGCAGCAGAATTTTTGGCCCCGACACCAGGGCACAGCAGAGGGCCAGCTTTTGTTTCATGCCGCCAGACAACTGCCCCGCTAGGCGATGGCGAAACGCATCCAGCCCCACCTGCCCCAGCAATTCCTCCGCCCGTGCCGCAAACCGAGCCTCTGGCACCCGCCGCAACCCGGCACTGTAGCGCAGATTTTCAAGAATACTGAGGTCGGGATAGAGGGAGAATTTCTGGGTGACATAGCCCAGGTTCAATCGGGCCAAACGCGGATCGGTGCCCAGCACCCGCACTTCCCCAGCGGTGGCCTGCATCACCCCCGCTAGAATTTGAAAGGTGGTGGTTTTGCCTGCGCCATCGGGGCCAATTAGGCCAAAGATTTCCCCCGGCGACACTGCAAAGGTAATCCCCTTGAGGGCATCGACGGTGCCGTAGTGCTTGCTGAGGGATTGCACCACAACCGCCGCCTCAGGCGAGAGGCTTGGGGTCATCGCTCTGCCCCATCCAGCAACCTGTCATCCAGCAAGATCTCGCCATCGGCGGGCATCCCTGGTTTGGCAAAGCCCCCCGGCTGGTCAATCGTGAGTCGCAGCCCAAACACCTGGGTCACTCGGTCGTCGCGAAAGTAGATATTTTCCGGCGTAAACGACGCCTCGGTGTCCACCGCCGTGACCCTAGCAGCCAGGGGCTGATCGGGGGCCGAGTCTAAAAAGACGTTCGCCGCCTGCCCCACCCGCACCCGGCCCACCTCCCCCTGGGGAATAAAGCCCCGCAGATAGACTGCATCCAAATTCACCAGGGTTAACACCCGCGCCCCCGGTGCAATCACCTCCCCCGGCTCCACCAGGCGCGTACTCACCACCCCGGCAATGGGGCTGATGATGGTGAGATCGTCCCGTCGTGCATCCACTTCGGCCTGGGCGGCCTGGGCCTGCCGGAGGTTGGCTTCGGCCCCCACCAGTTGGGCACGAGCCTGATTCTGCTGGGTTTGCAGCCGCTGAATCTGGGCCGTACGCAGGTCGGGATTGAGCTGGGTGGTTTGGGTCTGGGTTAAAGCTCCCTGGGCGGCGATCACCTGCTGCTGGGCCGCTGTTGCCGCCGCCTGACGTGCCCTGAGAGTTTCTTGGGTGGTGGCCACCAGGGTTTGGATTTGGTCAAACTGCTGTTGGGGGATGGCCCCCTGATCGGCGAGGGTAGACAGGCGGTTGCGGTCGGCCTGGGCCTGGGCGAGGGTGGCCTGGGTTTCTTGCACCCTGGCCTGGGTTTCGGCGAGTTGGGCCTGGGCCGCTGCCACCTGGGCCGCCGCCTGACTCACCTGCCCAGATGTATCCCCCTGCGCCTGTTGTAGGGTGATTTGGGCCTCTTGGATCTGGCTTTCTACCACCGATACCTGAAGTTGGGCCTGATTCACCTGCTGCTGGGCCGCCGCCACTCGCGCCTGGGCCGCCGCCACCTGGGCCTGAAGTTCGGCATCATCTAGGCGGGCCAACACTTGGCCGACCGCCACCCTATCCCCCTCCTGCACGGTGACCTCCAGAATGCGCCCGCCCACCTTGGCCCCTAGGTTGGTCTCATCGGCTTCGATACGGCCACTGAGGTCAATCACCGAGTCATTGACGGGGGTGAGCCAATACCGCAACCCCGCCGCTCCGACCAACAGCAGCCCTATCACTAGGGGCAACACCAGCTTGGGTTTCCATCGGCGAGTTGTGGGGTCACTAGCCCCTGAACCACCCGCTGCAGCCTGGGGAGAAGATGCTTGAGCCATTGGAAATCCTCTGGCAATCTGATTGAACGATACGGTGTAGTTTGACACTACCACGGCTCAAGCCAGTGGGATTCGTCGGCCTCATCTACCCCTCGGTTGGTTCATTCCATAGCGCAAAGCCTGATTGCAGACCACCTGATTACAGACAACCTGGGCTATTCCTATGGCTTCGTCTAGGGCGGTAGCCTGGGCAGGCTGCATCCGTGCCTTTCACTCTAGTACTATCATGGTCTTGGGATACCACATCTGGCCCAAGACAGCGGTTACGGCCCCATGGCACTCCACCACGCTCCCGAGACATGGGTTGTGCTCGCCGCTCTAGTTGTGCTTGCCGCTCTATAGGCCCTTAGGGTTCCCTATCTTCTCCACCGTTGCACCGTTCGGCCACCTTCTGCCCTTCTTTCCTATGTCTGGTAAAACGCTGCTCCTGGGCCTGCGGGCCGAACAGTTCCGTCACCCCCTGGATCTCGAGGCCACCCGTGCCCTACAACAACTGCCGGGGCTGGATGTGCTGGTGCGGATGGTAGTGGCCCCCCTGGCGGAATCGTTTTTTCACTTAGAAAACCTGGCCTCTGGGATTCAGGTGAGTGATCGGCAACTGCCCAGCCTCCATGCCGCCCTGGTGGAAGCCTGCCAAATCCTGGATTTGGACGTGCCCCAGCTCTACGTGCGCCAAAACCCCGTACCCAATGCCTACACCTTTGCCATGCGGGGCGAGCGGCCCTTTATCGTCATCCATACCGCCCTGATCGAACTGCTGACTCCGGCGGAAACCCAGGCGGTGATCGCCCACGAACTCGGCCATCTCAAGTGCGACCACAGCCTGTACCTCACGGTGGCGAACCTGATTACCCTGGCTGCCAGCCAACTGCCCTTTGGGGAAGGACTGTCCCAAGGGCTGCAAAACCAGTTGATGGAGTGGGTGCGCTGTGCCGAGTTCACCTGCGACCGCGCCGCCCTGCTGGTAGCCCAAGATCCCCGCATCGTGGCTTCTTTACTGATGAAACTCTGTGGCGGGTCGCCTTCTCTGGTCAACGAACTTAGCCTAGACGCTTTCCTCGACCAAGCCCGTGCCTACGACGATCTGAGCCAGGATGCCATCGGGGATGCCCTCAAACAACTGCGTACCCAAGGGCTCACCCACCCTGTTCCGGTGCTGCGGGCCAAGGAAATTGAGCGCTGGGCCAGCAGCCAAGCCTACTACAACCTGGTGAAAAATCGTCCCATTGAGTATAATGAGGATTCATCCAAGGGCGGATGGCGAAATTGGTAGACGCACCACACTCAAAATGTGGCGACTTCGGTCATGCGAGTTCGAGTCTCGCTCTGCCCATCGTTCAGTATTGTTTAGCTTCAGTTGACAGAACGCGTTCGTTCGTAGGGTGCATTTGCGGCTACACCCCTATCCGGCAACGCCCTAATCGCTGTGGTTAGCCGCAATGCACCACCAGGAAATCGGGGATAAACAAACCGGCTTTGTATTACTTGTCCTACCTTGCTAAGGGCCGATTCGTGGCGGTGCTCGAGAGGAGGTTAGCGTTTGCTGAGGATAAAGAGGTTGCCTTGGTTGCCTCGGCCTATGCGGAGATCGTCATCGAGGTAGGTGACTTCCAACCATCCGGCTTGGCGTTCGGCGTTGATGGTGAAGTCAATGCCCTGAAGCAGGGGCAGGTGGGGGGTGGTTTCTAGGATGGAGATGAATTGGTCGGGGGAGGCGTAGTTCAACATTTTCTGGAGGCCAAAGACACCCCGCTCAAACCGGACGTTGACGCGACGGTCGGAGACGGGTTCTAGGCGGGCGGCAACGGTCACTAGGCCAGAGAGCAGGGGTGGGCCAGCCACTTCCGCGATGTTGTAAATTCGGTTTTCCTGCAGCCGAATACATTGGTAGATGGCCCCCAGGGAGGCTAGGGGAAAGCGATCAATATTCAGTAGTTCTTGGCTGGTGGTGTAGAGCAAGCGCCAGTTTCCCCCTAGGCGTTCGGGCACGGAAAAGGGGGCTAGGGTAGGGTTGCGCTCTTCTAGACGCACCGCCGCCGCATCCACCGCTAATCGATCTGCCGCCGTGGCCCGAATGCCCAAATTCAACGGGGCAATGGCCTCTAGTAAGTCTGCTTTGCCTAACATACAGCTCTATCCTTATCGCTTTTCAGCACGCTATCCGTATCTTGACACCCTCCACCCGTTGTTGGTCAGAGTAACGCCCGCTCTAGGGTAAGCCGTGGGTAGCCAAGACAACCTCAGCCTTGGCGCTTGGGCTAGAAGCTGATGATTTGCCCATGAATCAACGATAGGGACAACAAGAGCAAGCCCCTAGGATGGGTTGGCAAAGCGTCACCCATCTCACCAGGTCTTCCATGGAATTTGTCCCACCTACTTACTCAGGTTGAATGTAGCGGCTAGAGCTATACCCCAAGGTGCCATCCGCAGTTCTGACGGGCCACCAGGTTTCATCCTGAGGGATGGTTTCAAAAACCTCTCCTATCAGCAGCCTGTCTAGCTCGGCGGATTGGGTTGTCTTGCCACTTCTCACCACTAAAAAACCGTCATCAAAGGACGTGTGGGTCGCTCGTCGCACCCCCTGAGGGGGATTAGGGTTGTTCGGATCTAAGGGGTGGAAGTTGGTTGCTTCGGTGGGGACAGATTCACTAGATGCGTTGTCTGGGTTGAGGTTAATCCGACTGCTGTGGATATAGCCCAAGGTGCCGTCCGACTTCCGTACTGGCCACCAGCCTGCTTGAGTCTGGGGAATCGTCCAAAAAACTTCCCCGGCATTGAGATAGCCGATAGTGTCAGTATCCGTACCGTGCCCAGCCCGAATACGTAGAGCACTTTCCCGTTGGATCACGGCAGGAACTTCGTTTGGCCCTGGAGTTGGCCCCATGGGGTGGGGTTCTGGTGTCGGGTTCGGTGGGGTGGCCACCGGAGGGGCCGGTGTTCCCGTGTCGATAGACGTCCCAGCATCAGCGGTGGAGGAGTGTCCCTGATCCGTCGGTGGCCTGAGGGAAGAGTTCACCACCAGTAGGGCGGTCACGACCCCGAGGGCCGCCACCAAAGCCCCCAGGGCCAGGTTTTTGATCGGGGTCGTTTTGCGCCGAGGCGTTGGGAGATAGGTAACGGGGGTGGGATGGGTGGTGCGCTGGGCCGGAGATCGGTGGGTTTTCTCGTAGCTGAGGATAATAGGTAGCGTAATTTCCTCCACTTCGGCATCTCCTAGCCCAAGCTGATGTTGCAGATCCTTCAGCTCTTGGTTAATTTGAGCATTAAAAGGATAGTAACCCTTATGCATAGTCTCCAAGAAAACCTTACGGTAGCTTGTTCTTGCCGCTTCAATGGCCTGCTGTTCTTCCTTAACCACCTGACTCGCCATCAGGTCTGAAATACCCAGAACCTTAGCTAAGGTTGCCAACTGAAATTCTTCAATGGGGTTAAGTTGTTGATCTGCTAAAAACTCCTTCACCCGACTGCGATACTGCTGAATCGCCTCTGCGGTATTGATGGTCTCAGCAGCCCTGAGTTTCTCCGCTAGAGAATCAGAAGCCACCACCGACTTCAAATCAGTTTTGATCAGCTTCGCTTTCTTTAGAAGGGTAGGATTTAAATCCTCAGCAACCTTGACAAAAACTGAAGTTTCCCCGTCGGCCTGGGCAATTTCAATATCGCGTTCCTCCTGATCCGCCGATCCACGAGATGGGAAATTAGCCATCTCAAATTGAATCGCATTGCATCCCAACTTAAAGGCATCTTCAATATCTAATCCATAGCCTAGGCCATCGTAGAAGCCCGTTGCAAAAGCGATGGCAGCGCTGTCTCTTACCGCCCGCTTCATACCAATGACATAGTCAATATGCTGGACAATTGCCTTTGCCTGCACCTCAGCAAAGCAGGCATTTAGAAGCACACACTTAACGTCATTAAAAATCTCAAAGAGTCCAGAAAGGGCATCCGCCGTAGCAGGCTTTGGATGATCATCATGACTGGATAACACTAGACCAGCCTCGCCAGCACCATGGCCAGAAAAATGAACAATGTCGGGCTGCTCTTTGAGCATGGCACGACGCAAACTCTCAGCATCAACGGCCCATTTAGTAACTAGAGTAAACTGTTCTCTGAGTTTAGAGCGTTCTAGACCATCTTCAATTTTTTTGGCTTCTTGATCAAGCTGGAGCTGATCAGTTCCCTGGGGGTTGGCAGCTAAAAATAGGATCTTCATAGATCATGATTCCTACCCAATAGAGCACCATTAGGGCCGATAAAATGGGCCGCCCTCCTAGTCTAACGACTGCTTTGGGAAGGGCCCTAAAGTGAAACTTTGCTTAATCTCTTCGGTTAAGAAATCCATAGAAAACTTCACTATCACCCTAATTTTTTAGAAGATTTCAGCCTCAACAACCTGGTTGGCTGACAAAACTTGCCAGAACCCAATCCGTTAAAGGGGCAGGTCTCCCGACCCTACAGTATCCAAATGCTTTAGAGGCGAGGTTACCGCACCCAGTGAAGAATGGGGCTTGGCTTGGACGCAATTGGCGCTACCCTTGTCGGTAATGGCTCTGTGTTGAGGGTCTACCGTGACGCCTATTTTGCCCCCCCTTTGGCCCCTGCAAATTCCGTCCCCGCCCACCCTAACCACCCCCAATGGTGAGTTTACGGGGCTAGTGAGCGCGCTAATTGTTCTGCTGCTGCTGGCCACGCTGACAACTCTAGTCACGCGCTGGCTGCGGATTCCCTACGTGATTGGCCTGGTGTTGGCGGGGTTAGCCATTCCTAAGGAGTTGCTAGCACCTGCGGTGGGGCTGAACCCAGAGGTGATTCTCAACCTCTTCCTGCCGATTTTGATCTTTGAGGCAGCCATTAACACCGACATCAGCCGGTTGCGGAGCACTATCAAACCCATTTTGCTGCTGGCCGGGCCGGGAGTGATTATCTCGGCGGCGATTACCACGGTGTTGCTGCGGGGCGGCCTAGGGCTGGTGTGGATTACAGCCAGTGCGGCAGCAGTCATTCTCACAATTACCGATACGGTGTCGGTGATTGCGGCTTTTCGGACGGTGCCCGTTCCCCGGCGGCTGGCCACCATTGTCGAAGGCGAGAGCCTCTTTAACGATGGGGTGGCCCTGGTGCTGCTGGGCATTATCACCACCATCCACGACCAGGGCAGCTTTACCGCTAGCCAGGGGGTGCAACAGTTTTTCATTGCCTTTGTGGGGGGTGGGCTGCTGGGGCTAGGGCTGGGCTACCTCTGTGTTGGCCTGTTTCGTCAGTTAGACGACGCCCTTAGCAACACGCTGCTGACCATGGCGGTGTCCTTGGGGACGTTTCAAATTGGTCAAGCCTTGGGGGTTTCTAGCGCCATTGCAGTAGTAATTGCGGGCCTGGTAATCGGCAATCTGGCCTTTCGCAATACCTCTGGCACCATCAAAGTAACACTTTTGAACTTTTGGGAATACGCCGGATTCGGGGTCAATACCTTTATCTTTTTGCTGGTAGGAATTGAGGTAGATCCGCGCATTTTGTTGGCCACCATTCCGGCGGCACTGTTTGCCATTGTGGCCTACCAAATGGGCCGCATTTTTTCGATCTATCCCCTCCTGTGGCTACTGCGCTTTGTGGATCGTCCCCTGCCCCTGCGCTGGCAGCATGTGCTGATTATCGGTAACGTCAAAGGGTCGCTATCCATGGCCATGGCCCTCAGTTTGCCCCTCACCCTACCCGACCGCAGTCGGGTGATTACCCTCGTGTTTAGCACTGTGCTAGTGTCGCTCATTGGCCAAGGGCTGACCCTGCCCTGGCTGGTCAAACAACTAAAGCTCACCCAAATTTCGCCCCTGCGCCAGCGAGTCGAAACCCTTCAGCTCAACCTGATTACCGCCAAAGCCGCCCAAGCAGAACTACGGGAACTGGTGCAGGTTGGCAGTCTGCCCAAGTTTCTCTACGAAGAACTCTATGCCGCCTACCAGGCTCGCATCGCCACCGCCGAAACCGATCTCCGCAATCTCTACAACCAACGCATGGCCCAGGCCTCCGGCCAACCCACCGACCCCGCCTACCTCGATGGCATCTATCGCCGCCTGTTTTTGGCCGAAAAAGGTGCCCTCAACGACGCGATTTTGAAGGGCCTACTCCCCGACGACATCGCCAAACCCTATCTAGCAGAACTCGACGAAAAACTGATTTCTTTAAAGGATGATTAGGGAGACTGTCTCGAGGATTCTAAGGCAGGAGAAGATTGACCTGTCATCATTCGACTAAATTCCTCTCTGATT
>CAZWNR010000003.1:0-26975 GCA_964635665.1 uncultured bacterium
TACCGCCCACATCAACCGCGAACAATACCACCAGCTCGATCTTCAGCCTGGGCAGGCCGTTTACCTCCAGGCCAAACAAGTGCGCAGTTTCGAGCCCTCCCCCAACTATGGGCGGGTGGCCTAAGGTGATAGTCTGAATCAGAATCGCTATTGTGGATCCAATCCCTTGACTGACGATCCCCTGTCCTCCTCTGCCCCCTGGCCTGTGCAGCAGACTCTCATGGATCTGCACAATCCCTGGCTGCGCCTAGTGGGGGAACGGTTGCAGACCCCGGATCAGCAAACGGTGGACTATTGGCGGGTGGAAAAGGCGGACTCTGCCATTGTGCTGCCAATTTGGCGGGGGCAGGTCGTCGTTCCCCCCATGGTCTATCGTCCCGGTTTAGGACAGGCCACCCTAGATTTGCCTGGGGGACGGGTCGCCCCTGGACAAGATCCCGCCGATGCAGCCCCAGCGATTTTGCAGCGCGAACTGGGAATTGAGGCCGCTGGACTTATGACCCTAGAACCCCTCAATACCGAGGGATGGCCTGTGAATAGTTCCTTTTCTAACCAGCGCTTGTTTGGCTTTCGGGCCACGCTGACCGACGAGGATCATCCCTTTCCCCCCGGCAGTCAATATTTCTCCTCTACCCCAGAGGGTCTACGCCACCTGCTCCAGGCCATCTCCTGTCTACAATGTCGGGCGGTGGTGCTGGAAGTGCTGCTACTGGCTGACTGACACAATCCTGAAAAGCCTCGGTTTTTTGTAGGTTGGGTGGTGCGATAGCGGAACCCAACAGTCCCGCAATTCTCGGTGAGTGTTGGGTTCCGTTTCGCTGGGATCTCTGGGCGTACGTCCCGAGCGAGGACTATCCCCAAATAGGCTGGGGCCGACCTATCGCAGTCGCTGTTTGAGCCAAAAGCTGAGCATGGGTAGGGCGATGCGGTAGTTGAATTGGGGGCCGTAGATCAGGCCCTTTTGTTCCAGGCTGTTGAGGGCTCCTTGCAGGCCGCCGCCCCGGGAGAGCTGGTGTTTTTTGATGTAGGCGCTGGACTGGGGGCTGTCGGTGGGGTCGAGGGCTAAACTTTCGAGCACTTTGGCCTGGGTGGGCGGCAGCAGCAGCAGCAGAGCCTCAAAGGTAACGCCCATATCTTGAATGAGGGCGAGCATGCTGCTGTGAACCTGGTGGGACTGAATCAGGCCGCTGGGCTGGGCGGGGGCGAGGGCGGAACAGTCGAGCCAAATGCGTTGGGCCAGGGTGATGGCGTCTTTCACGTGGCCTTGGACGTAGCTTAAAAAGAGGTCGAGGGCTTGGCTTTCGGGGTCAAAGGTGAGGCCAGCGGTGGCCATGCTCTGGGCAATCCAGGGCGCGAGTTCTTCGGATTGCAGGGGCGCTAGGGGAATGACGGGCAGGTGGCTGGCATACATCCAGGGTTCGGCGACGGTGGCAACTAGGGCGTAGCTGACCTGGTTTTGGCGCTGAATTTCCTGGCGCAGGTGGGTCTCCCATTTGCCATGTCGATCCCAGGATCTCAGGTGGGGGAAGTTGTGGAAGAGGATCACCACCTGGCAGTGGAGCTGTTCGGCCAGGTGTTGGGGCAGGGCCAACAGTCCCTCAAACAGCGCCCATTCTTTACCGGGAGTGGTGGGCCACACCAGGCGGGGTTGGGGGGCCAGGGTTTGATCGAGGGTGAGCGGTTGGCTGAGGCTCCACTGCTGAATTTTGGCGAGTTCGTGGGGTTCGCCAAAGGCTTGGGTGAGGGCATCGGCCAAGAACCTAAGGAACTGTCCGGCGTTGCGGCAGCGCAGCATATCAATTTCGAGGCAGCGGCAGCCCACTTGCTTGGCGGCATCGCGAATGAGGGAACGCCGCCCAATGCCGGGAACCCCCGTCACCACAAAATCATTGTCCCGTTGCAGCAGGCTACAAATCACGTCTAGCTCGGTTTCGCGGCAGATGCGGGGGGGCAAGACAAAGGGGTTCATTGTGATTCTTAAAAATTGGCACTAAAAAATAGTGCTATAAAGGTTCTTCAGGTACTTCCGAATCGTAGCATTCCTATTTTGAGGTAAACCGTCGTCGTGGCTCACAGTACACCGTCTGCATCTGACCTTGGGGCTAGTCTCCAACCGCCATCCAATCAGTGGCATACCCTTAGCGCCCAGCGGGCCATTGATCTGCTCGAAAGTAGTGTCCAGGGAATCAGTGCAGCGGAGGCCGAGCGCCGCCAGCAGGTGTATGGCCTCAACGAACTTCAGGAAGGAGCTACGCGCAGCCCCCTAGAAATTTTGTGGGATCAGTTCAAAAACATCATGCTGCTGATGTTGATTGCGGTGGCCCTGGTGTCGCTAGTGCTGGATTTGCGGCAAGGGGGCTTTCCGAAAGACGCTATCGCCATTTTCGCCATTGTGTTGCTGAACGGTTTGCTGGGCTATTTGCAGGAGAGCAAGGCGGAACAGGCCCTGGCCGCCCTCAAAAACATGACCTCGCCTCGGGTGCGGGTGCTGCGCCAGGGAGACGAGCAGGAGATCGATGCCAAAACCCTGGTGCCGGGGGATGTGGTGCTGCTAGAGGCCGGAGGCCAGGTGCCCGCCGATGGACGCCTGCTGAGTGCGGCCAACCTGCAAGTGCGGGAAGCGGCTCTCACCGGGGAAGCCGAGGCGGTGATCAAGCAGCCGGAGGCCACTCTGCCGGAGGAATCGGCCCTAGGGGATCGGGTCAACCTAGTGTTTCAAGGTACCGAAGTATTGCAGGGACGGGGCACCGTCCTCGTCACCCAAACGGGGATGCAGACCGAGCTAGGCCGCATCGCCACGCTGATTCAGTCGGTGGAATCGGAACCCACGCCGCTTCAGCAGCGCATGGGGCAACTGGGCAACGTGCTGGTGTCGGGATCGCTGGTGTTGGTGGCCCTGGTGGTGGTGGCGGGGTTGCTGCGCACGGGTGACCTCAGCCTGTTTGATGACCTGCTAGAGGTTTCCCTTAGTATGGCGGTGGCGGTGGTGCCGGAGGGGCTACCCGCCGTCATCACGGTGACGCTGGCCCTGGGTACCCAGCGCATGGTGCGCCGCCAAGCCCTAATCCGCAAGCTGCCCGCCGTGGAAACCCTGGGCTCCGTCACCACCATTTGCTCCGACAAAACCGGAACCCTCACCCAAAACAAGATGGTGGTTCAGCGGGTGCAAACCCTCGAAGCCAGCTACACCGTCACCGGGGAAGGCTATGCTCCAGAGGGCCAAATTTTAGAGAACGGCCAGCCCGTAGATAGTGCGCTAAACCCGGTGTTGGCCACCCTCTTGAGAGCCTGTGCCCTGTGCAACGATGCGACGTTGACCCGATCTGGCAGCGTGTGGACGATTTTGGGCGACCCCACCGAGGGAGCCCTGCTGGCCCTGGCGGGTAAAGGTAGCCTGGGGACGACCCCACCGCCCCAATCGGGCCAACGGATTGGCGAAATTCCGTTTACCTCAGAACGCAAGCGGATGAGCGTGATCATGGGGCCATCGGAAACCAGCCCCAATACCGCCCAGCCCCCGGTGCTGTTTGCCAAGGGATCGCCGGAACTGCTGCTAGAGCGCTGTGAGTGGGCGCAAACCGCCACGGGCAAGGAACCCCTAACCCAGGCCCTGCGCCAGCAAATCCTCGCCCACAACGACACCATGGCCGCTGGGGGACTGCGGGTGCTGGGGCTGGCCACCAAGCCGATCCTTGGCCCCCTGGCCGCCGATTTAGAAACCGAAGAACAGGGGCTGATCTGGCTGGGCCTGGTGGGGATGCTGGATGCGCCCCGGCCTGAGGTGCGGGCAGCGGTGGCCTCCTGTCGGCAGGCGGGTATTCGGCCTGTAATGATTACCGGAGATCACCAGTTGACGGCCCAGGCCATTGCCACCGACCTGGGGATTGCCCAACCGGGCGACGCCATCCTCACCGGGCGCGAACTCAGCCACCTCTCCGCCACCGAACTGGAAGAGGCCGTCTCTAAGGTGAGCGTCTATGCCCGTGTGGCCCCAGAACACAAGCTTCGCATTGTGCAGGCCCTTCAAAAACGCGGGGAATTCGTCGCCATGACCGGGGACGGCGTCAACGATGCCCCGGCCCTCAAACAGGCGGATATCGGCATTGCCATGGGCATTACGGGCACCGACGTCAGTAAAGAAGCCAGCGACATGGTGCTGCTCGACGACAACTTCACCACCATCGTGGCCGCCACCGAAGAAGGGCGGGTCGTCTACGACAACATCCGGCGCTTCATTAAATACATTCTGGGCAGCAACATCGGGGAGGTGCTCACCATTGCCGCTGCGCCCCTGATGGGACTGGGGGGAGTACCCCTCTCGCCCCTGCAAATTCTGTGGATGAACCTCGTTACCGACGGCGTCCCCGCCCTGGCCCTGGCCATGGAACCCGCAGAACCCAACGTCATGCAGCGCCCACCCCACGATCCACGGGAAAGCATCTTTGCCCGTGGCCTCGGATCCTACATGGTGCGCGTCGGTATTTTGCTGGCCATCCTCAGCATCGGCCTGATGAGCTGGGCCTACCAACACACCAATGCAGTGGGCTACCCCGCCAACCCCGCCACCTGGAAAACCATGGTCTTCACCACCCTATGTTTGGCGCAAATGGGCCACGCCCTCGCCGCCCGCTCCGATACCCGGCTGATGGTCGAGATTAGCCCGGCCTCTAACCTCTATGTGTGGGGTGCGGTGCTGTTTACCACGGGCCTGCAAATTCTGCTGGTCTACGTTCCCCCCTTGCAGCGGTTCTTTGGGCTGCATCCGCTTTCTGGTGCAGAACTAGCCATCTGCTTTGGCTTCAGCGCTCTCCTGTTTGTCTGGCTGGAGCTAGAAAAGCTATTTATCCGGGGCTTCCTCAAACGACAGGCCAAACGCTAACGTCCCCCTTATCCTCGTTGTTCTAGGGCACCGAGAAAACCCGATTTTTACCTCGGTGCCCACAACAGGACAAATGCCCACCTATGATATTTATCTATGGATTCTCACTCCTCTACCTCTAAATTTTCCCAGGAAATTAAAGGCCTGTTAGAGCAGTTGGCCCACCAGCCGCTCACCCTAGCCCATGTGCTCGATCAAACCTCAGAGCGCGGTTTTAGCTTGGTGATTGGGCTATTGGTACTACCCTTTTTATTCCCCATGCCGCCGGGGCTAACCACAATTTTTGGTTCCGCCTGTCTGCTGCTGTCTTTGCAGATGACCCTAGGCCGCAGAACCCCCTGGTTGCCCAAACGGGTGGCCCAGTTTCAGTTTCCCCCGGTTTTGGCCCAGCAAATTCTCAGTGGCCTCCGGCGGGTAACGCGCTTTACCGAGCGGTTTTTGCAACCACGGCTGACTGGGCTGGCCAACAGCCCCCACATTTGGCAAATTAACGGCGCTTGCATTAGCTGGTTAACCCTGCTGCTGATGCTCCCCGTGCCGATGACTAACCCCATTCCTGCCGTGGGCATTTTAATCGTGACCATTGCCACCCTCGAAGCCGACGGCCTAGTGATGTGTCTCGGCTACGTGGCCACTGGGCTAACGACCGCTTTTTTTGGCCTCATCGGCTATGGGCTGTGGCGATCCCCTGAGCTGATCATGCGTTGGTTTTCCTAAGGATGGCCTGCGTTGCCCAACGTTGTCCTTTGCTGATGGCAACGGGTTGGATTTATCCTGATAGCGTCTGTCTTGGTGTGGCTAGGCTCTTTCTGGAGTCTCTGAAAAAGATAGGCCATACTTGAGGACAAGTCTCCCTGCGTCTTTGTCCTATGGCTACTCCGTCATCTCTGCCCCTGCCTGAGTTTTTTGACCCGAATCGTGTGGGTGATCTGTGGCGGGTGCCCTACGAGCAGCGGGCTATGGAGGCGAGGGATTGGGCCAAGCGCCATGGCATCACCCCGGCCAGCGAAGATCAGCGGCGGCTGGCGGTGCTGTTGATTGACGTGCAAAATACCTTTTGCTTGCCCGATTTTGAGCTGTTTGTGGGAGGACGCTCTGGCCGAGGAGCGGTAGAGGACAACGAACGGCTCTGCGCCTTCCTCTATCGCAACCTGCCCCACATCACCAGCCTCATTCCCACCCTGGATACCCATAGCGCTATGCAGGTGTTCCACGCGGAAGTTTGGGTAGATGCCGAGGGCAACCCGCCGCCGCCGATGACCCTGATTGCCTACGACGAGGTGGTGCAGGGCAAGTGGCAGGTGAACCCAGCCATTGCGGCCAACCTAGGCGCGACCGATCCCCAGGAGTATGCCCTCCACTACACCAAAACCCTGGCGGATCGCGGCAAATATCCCCTCACCATCTGGCCCTACCATTCCATGCTGGGGGGTATCGGCCATGCCTTGGTTTCGGCGGTGGAGGAGGCCTGCTTTTTCCACGCCATCGCCCGCCACAACCCCACCCGCTTTGAGCTAAAGGGCAGCCATCCCCTCACCGAAAATTATTCTGTCCTCAGTCCGGAAGTTACCCAAGACAGCCAGGGACAGCCCATCGCCCAAGCCAATCAAGCCCTGATCCAAACCCTGCTCACCTACGATGGGGTGGTGATTGCGGGGCAGGCCAAGAGCCACTGCGTTGCCTGGACGGTGGCGGATTTGCTCAGCGCCATCCAGCCCATCGACCCAGCCCTAGCCCAAAAGGTGTACTTGCTGGAGGACTGCACTTCGCCCGTGGTCGTCCCCGGTGTGGTGGACTTTACCGACCAAGCCGACGCCACGTTTCAATCCTTTGCGGAGGCCGGAATGCACCTGGTGCAGTCTACTCAACCCCTCGATGAGTGGCCCGGTTGGGGCGCTTAGCCATGGCTTTATCTAACTCTGGGCGGCCCTGAGGGCGGCCCCAATTAGCCCCACCTGGGGATTGAGGACAATGTGAACCGGGATGTTGTCAAGCAGGGAGCTCATGCGGCCCTTGTGGCAGAAGGCATTCATAAACTGGCCAGCGGTCATTAGCGGCAGGTTTTTGGCAGCCACGCCCCCGGCCACATACAGCCCGCCGTAGGGCAGCAGCTTCAGGGCTAGGTTTCCCGCTTCGGCTCCGTAGGCTTCCACAAAAATCTCCATTGCTTTTTGGCAGAGGCGATCATGGCCCTCGGCGGCGGCTTGGGAAATCACAGCAGCGGGATCGATGGTTTTCGTTTTTAGGCCAATCTGGCGTTCCCAGGTGGTGATGGCTTCGGCCACTTTGGGGGTTTCGTGGGCAAATTCCCGATCCCGCAAAAACTGGTAAATGGACACGATCCCCTGGCCCGACACCACCCGCTCTACAGAAACCCGCGAGATTTGGTGTTTGTCGATCAGGTAGCGCAGCAGTTGAAATTCCAGTTCCGAGCGGGGGGCAAAGTCCGCATGGCCCCCCTCGGAGGGAAACACCGCCCAGCGTCCGTTGTGGTTGATGGCAAAGCCCTGGCCTAGCCCAGTGCCCGCCCCCAAAATCGCCACCGGGGCATTGGGGTGATAATCCCCCTCCTGGAGGGTGTGGAGGTCGCTAGGCTCTAGACCAAATACGCCATAGCCCACGGCTTCAAAGTCGTTAATCAGCTCGACTCGCTCTAGAGTTAACTCTTCCTGGAGTCGATCCCCCTCCAGCGACCAGGCCAGGTTGGTGAGGCTAGAGCAGTTGTCTACCACGGGGCCAGCGATGGCAAAACAGGCCCGCACCGGCTGGAGAGGTTGCCCCGCCTGCTCGGCCACGGTGTGGAGAAACTCCTTCACCATCGGTACCAAGTCGGGGTAGGCCTGGCTGGAGTAGCGCCGCTCGAAGCAGGTTTCGACCTGGGGTTTGGGGGTAGTTTCGGCGGTGGCATCCACCAGGCGCAGGATGGTTTTGGTGCCGCCAATGTCGCCAGCGAGGAAGTAGGTCATAGCAAAACGAGGGCTAGGTTCGGAGCAGGGTTAGGGGTGAAGCAGAGGTTCCGTCAAGACCGAACCAGGGGTAGGTCTTGGTTGAGTTTACCGCTACGGAAGCCTTCTAAATCTAGGGTGACATAGGTAAAGCCGTGGCCCTGGAAGGCGCTCACCAAGGCACTGAGGTCATTATCGGCCACAAAATCCTTAATGTCCTCTGCCGGAATCTCAATCCGGGCGGTGTCTCCGGTGGATCGCACCCGCAGGTTTTTCAGGCCCAAATCCCGCAGGTAGCGTTCGGCTCGGCCCACCCGGTGCAGCTTCTCTAGGGTAATGTCTTCGCCGTAGGGAAACCGCGAACTGAGGCAGGGCTGGGCGGGTTTATCCCACCAGGGCAGGCCCAGGAATTGGGACATCTGCCGCACCTCTAGCTTGGTGATGCCGATCTCGGCCAGGGGCGACCGTGCCCCCCGTTCCTTCGCCGCTTGAATGCCGGGGCGATAGTCCCCTAAATCGTCAGCGTTGACCCCATCCACCACGTAGGGATAGCCGCGCTCTAGGGCCAGGGGGCGCAGGGTGTCGTGGAGTTCGCTTTTGCAAAAGTAGCAGCGGTTGACCGGGTTGCTGGCGTAGTTGGGGTTGTCGAGTTCGTGGGTTTGCACAATTTCGTGGGCAATGCCGATGGTGGCCGCCTGGATGCGGGCATCCTCCAAATCCTCCGGCATCAGGGAGGGAGAATTGGCCGTTACCGCCAGGGCGCGATCCCCCAGCACGTCGTAGGCCACCTTGGCGACTAGGGTACTATCAATGCCGCCGGAGTAGGCAATTAAGGCCCGATCCATCTCGGCAAATAGGGCTTGGAGCTGGTCTAATTTATGGGCCACCATAGCTGTGATCGGGGATAGGGCAGAAAAGAACAGGGTAGGGAAAGGGTAGGCTCCCTCGGTCTTCTAGTATGCCATTCTGTTTAGGGATAGGCTTCCCGACCTCCCTAGGCCAATTCCCTGACCCAACGAATTTCCTGACCCAATTCATTGAGCGTTAATTGAGCTGTTCGTTACGGACAATCTCGACCACTTGGTTGTTCTCATCCAACACAAAGGCCAACCAGGATCCCTCATACTCCACGGTGTAGTAGAGGGCCGGGAACCTGGATTCTTCCTCTGGGCTACCATACCGTGTTGTCATGTCTTCAACGGCGGGTGGGCCATAGGCCTCGATGACAGCCTGACGGCTGGATCCGACTTGGATACCCCGATTGGTCACAACCGCTGGATCAGCTGTAAAGAGCGAGTAGAGAATCATGGACTCTGGGCTGTCGGACGCTGGATCTGCCGCGATAAACCCAACGGTCATCTGAGGATATTGAAGGCGTCGCGTGAGGCCACAGCAGGGATAATCTTCTTCTGTAACCGCCTGGGGTTCGCCCAAAACCGCCCGCACCTCAGCCTCGTTCATGGCCAAGGAAACGCCGCCAATGATCACCTGGGCCGCGTCTAAGGGCGGTGGTTCTGCTCCCATGGCCTCTACATCCTGGGTAACCTCTCCTCCACCATCGGCAGCATCGCGGGTGCCATCGTTCCCAGACTCTACCGCTGGGGTAGCGACCTCGGTGGAGGCTGTTGTTCCTGGGGGCGAATCCGCCGCATTGGTTCCAGGGGATCCTTGACAACCCGTAAGGAACCATCCCCCCAGGCTGAGGCTCAAAATCAATAGCGTTCGCAGGTAGGGTTTCATCAATGCTCCAAGGTAGCCATAGGAGGGCAAGGCAGGGGCTTGATATTGATGCTTGGTATTTAGATGTAGGGACGCTTGAAGAAAGATCGGTCTGAGGGCGTTGTTCCCTCGTTGGTTTCGGTGTCAGGCGTTTCCTCATCGGCCCCTGGATCGACCGGAGTAGATCTGCGATCATCACCGTTCACTGTGGATTGCTTCAATGCTTCGGTCTCCGATTCCGTAGAAGGTTCAGCCTCAGTGGGCTGGAACTCAAAGCGAGGCTCGGTCATGTAGGGTTGGGTGAGGTAGGGCTCAACTAGTTCTGGCATCACCATGGTTGGGTCTGCGCCCTGGTTAGGGCTGTCCACGCTAGGGGCAGAGACCTCTGGTTCTGGCTCGGCTATGGTGGGGGTTTCGTAGACCGGGATTGGGGGCGCGACGGGGGCTGGTTCGGGCGACGATGCCCCAAAGCCGGGTAGGGTTTGCTCCTGCGCCCAGTTTTTCCAGCGTTTCATCATGCCCTTGGCCTTGGCAACGGGTGTGTCTGAAGGGGCAATCCCCTGGGACTGGGACTGGGTTTGGAGGCCCTCGGGTATAGCGGCATCGGGCCGGGTGTCCGGCTGTGGGGCCGCATCGCTGGCGGCGGGTTCGTTAGCCAGATCTTCATTTGAACCCTTTGAATCCCCGGTTGCGGCGTCGGGGGCCAGATCGGGCTGGCTGTCGGTACCCGAATCGATGTTCGATTCAGCCGCCGTGTCTATCTCGGTGGCGGTGTTGTCGGGGGCTGTCATCTCAGATTCTTCAGCCAGCGGAGGGGCAGTTTCCTCAGCCTCGACTTCAACTTCGGCTTCCGGTGGGGCGGGTTCGGGTTCGGCGGGGGCTGTTGGTGCGGGAGCGACCTCGGACGGCTCAGATGTCACCGGCTCAGGGGCCGCTGGTTGGTGTTCCTCAATGGCTTCCGGTTCTTCAACGGCTTCCGGCTCCTCTAGGGGGAATACCTCATCTTCAGTCACCGCCTTGTCCTCTGGTTCTGGGGGGGCAGGCGGGGTGTAGGTGGGATCAATAATGCTGGCAACGGCTTTTAAATCGAGTTCGCCACGCACCAGGCGAGACAGGGTATCGGTGCCTCCGGGCTGGTAGTCGATCACGCGCACGGTGTTGTTAAAGCGGTTCTCGATGGGGCGTCCGGTTTCGTCGATCAGTTCCAACTGCACCCAGTTACGACCGGGCTGGAACCCCTTCAGATAGATGGGTTGCCACTGGTCAAACACAAAGCTTTGGCCGTTGACGGTGCAGCGAATCCGCCAGTCATGGAGGTCGTCCTTGGGGTCTTCCTGGGCGCTGAGGTGCAGGGGCGCATTGGTGAGGTAAAAGTCCAGCATGATCGGCTCGGCCCCATAGCTGCCCTGGGGGCGGCTGTAGGTGAGCAGGGGGGCGCTGGCGTTAACTTCGTTTTGGGGGGTAGGGGCAAAGATGTGGAAGGTGCGCTGGTCAAAGGCTCCGTCGTTTTTGAAGCTTTCGTGCCAGGGTCGGGAGGCAAACACGCGCAGGGTGTGGGTGCCGGGGGTCAAGTCCTCTAGTACCAAGGGTTCCGAGGCATCATAGATGGCTTTGTAGGGCTGGTCGTCTAAAAACACATGGAGGTGGGGGCCAAGCTGCCAGGTTTCATCCTTAAACAGGGGCAAGCCCCGCACCTGGAACCGCACCGACACCGTGGCACTCTCCACCACTTCGCCGGGGCGGGGGCTGAGAATACGCACCTGGGGCGTGTAGGCGTCAATAATTTGCTTCAGGGTATCGAGGGTCTCCGGGGGCGACACCTCGGCGATGGGGCCAGCCAGCAGGTGAGGGGCTTCCGTAGGTTCCGACAGCAGCACCGTAGGTTCTGTGGGTTTGGCGCAGCCCACCGTTCCCCAGGTAAACGCCAGCACTGCCAAAAAAGCGACAATCCGTTGCCCAAACTGGACGACCCCCTGTGCCTTAGCCATGGCCCTTGTTCTACCCTAGGTTTGCATTATTACCATAGGGCACTTTCGGGTCTTTAAGGACATCTAGGGGTTGTCTCGGCTACAGGATACCTCGGCGACCATTGGGCAACACCGTAGACCAGTTGGTGCGGGCGGTGGACAGTTGTTCGTCGGTAATCAGGGCTCCGGTGAGATCGGCCCCGCAGAGGTTAGCCCCCCGCAGATTGGCATTGGATAGACAGGCTTGCGCTAGGTTGGCCCCGCGCAAATCGGCTCCCTCTAAGTTGGCGTAGTGAAAGTAGGCTTTGATCAGCTTAGTGTTGCGCAGGTTGGCCTTGGTGAGGCTGGCGCGGCCAAAGTTGGCATGGCTGAGGTCGGAGCCTTGGAAATTGGCGTTGGGTAACTTCGACTGGTTAAAGTTGATGTCGGGTAGAGCGGTGCGCTGCACATCCAACGCCCTGAAGGTTTGTAGAGAGAAATCCCGTCGTCCTTTGGAATACTTTTGTCTGACCTCCTCCGAGGACAACTGAACACGGGGCGGCTGTCGTGCCGAGGAGGCTGGGCCAGATTGGGAGGTGGTGGATCGAGGGGTGGCGTAGTTGTTGCCCGCCGATGGCACCCCCGATTGACTGTTGCTGCTGCGTTCCCGTCGAGCCCGGATGGCTGCGGCAAGGCGGGCCGCTGAGGACGCCGGGGAGTGATCGTGCTCGGTGGGGGCTGTGGCCTGCCGTGGCCCCGCGTGGCTATTTTGAGGAGCATCGAGGGCCTTGGGCTGGCTAGGGGTCGCCATACTCTGGGCCAAGCTCATCAAATAGGGTTCCAGATCGAGATCTCGCAGCACTGCCTCCGCTGATTGATAACGGTGGCGCACGGAGATTTCCAGCATTTTTTCGAGCACCTTGGCAAAGTGATCGCTGACATGAACCTTGTCTCGCCAGAGCAGTTCCCCAGTTACGGGGTCGTAGTTGAGATCCTTCGGTGCCTTGCCGGAGAGCAGGTAAATGCAGGTTACTCCCAGGGCATAGATGTCGCTGGCGTAGACCGGACGCATGGCCATTTGCTCGGGTGGGGCATAGCCGGGGGTGCCAATGGCGTAGGCGGTGAGAGCGGTTTGTTCGGAGCTGACAGCCTGAGCCGGATTCACCTTGTCCTTCACGGCTCCGAAGTCAATGAGCACTAGCTTTTTGTCCTGCTCCCGCCGAATGATATTGGCGGGCTTAATGTCTCGGTGAATGACGTGGCTGGAGTGAACGTACTGGATCATCCCCAGGATTTCGCTGAGGAATTGTTTCACCCCGGCTTCGGTAAACGGCCCACCCCGTTTTACTTCCTGCTGTAGGGTGGCTCCGTTGATAAATTCTTGGACAAGAAAAAATTCTTGGTTGATCTCGAAATAGTCGAGCAGACGGGGCAGCTGAGGATGGTTACCAATTTTGCCTAGAATTTTGGCCTCCCGCTGGAAGAGATCCCGCGCCATATCGATCAGCTGGGGCACATCGCTGGAGGGCAGTAATTGTTTGATCACGCAGGGCGGCTTACCGGGCAGCATTTCGTCCCTAGCTAGAAACGTGGCCCCAAATCCACCCCGCCCCAAGGCCCGTAGCACCCGGTAGCGGTCTCGCAACAACAGAGCCGACCCACAGGCTTGGCAGTGCGTCAGGGTGGGTGGGTTCTTGGGTTGCGGACAATCGGGATTGATGCAGTAGCTCATTCGACCCAGTTGGGAGAGTATCGGGGGTCAATGCAGGCGGATAGTGTCACCTTAACTTAATTATTCCCCGTTTCGGAGAGGGGGGACAGCACCCATCTCCAAGGAAATATCGTTCTGTGAGAAATCGGGAAGCCACTGTGAAAACTTGGTAAACCTGGCAAGGAAATCCTCACCCTGGTTGCAGAAAGCTGTCCTGTTTTGTGGTTTTTCTCCGAGAAGAGCCATGATCCAGCCACCGAGGACGGCAAAGTCTTGGGGACTATGCTTAGAGAACCCAGATCGTCCCCGGAAATCACGATCTCGGTTGGTTTAGCCTGATTGGTCTTCCTGGCGGGTGCTGTGGCAAGGGATATTGATTACTTATGGTTCACCGATGATTCAGGTTGGCATGGTGGGGACGGGCTTTGTGGCCCGTCTACGGGCGGCGGCCCTGGTGGCGGATGGTCGGGGTCGGCTAGTGGCGGTGGCGGGCTATCGGCAGGAGGAGACCCAAGCCTTTGCCCAGGCCCACGGAGCCCAGGCGGTGAACAATTGGGAGGATTTGGTGACCTGGCCGGATCTCGATTTAATTGTGGTGTGCCACGTCAACCGCGATCATGGGGCGGTGGCGAGAGCCACCCTAGAGGCCGGACGCCATGGGGTGGTGGAATATCCCCTGGCTTTGGATTGGCAAGAGGCCCAGGATTTAGTGGATCTGGCCCAGCGCCAACAACGCCTCCTCCATGTGGAGCACATTGAACTCCTAGGGGGCAGTCACCAGGCGTTGAAAGCGAACTTATCGGCGATTGGCACACCCCACTATGCCCGCTATGTCACCCTGTCGCCCCAGCGTCCGGCTCCCCAGCGGTGGACATACTCGCCGAATCTGTTTGGGTTTCCCTTGGTGGGTGCCCTGTCTCGCGTCCATCGCCTCGTGGATGCCTTTGGTCCGGTGGCCCAGGTGTCTGGCCAAGCCCAGTACCACGGTTGGGCCGAGAATTCCGATGGCCAATCCTATTACCACACCGCTCTTTGTGCGGCTCAGATCACCTTTCAGTCAGGGGTTCAGGGGGAATTGCTCTACGGCAAGGGGGAGGCCCTTTGGCAGGCGGCGCGGCGGCTGGAGGTGATCGGTTCCGAAGGCCAGATCGTGATGGAGGGCGACGAGGGCCAGGTGATTACCACTGGGGGCGCAACGCCGCTGGAGATTGGCTCTCGGCGGGGCCTGTTTGCCGCCGATACCCGCGCTGTGTTGGACTACCTCTGCCAGGGCACACCTCTCTACACCACCCCCGAGGCCAGTGTATATAGCCTGCGGGTGGCCAAGGCCATTGAAACCGCCGCCCAAACCGGGCAAACCGTGGTGCCCTAGGTTCTGAGCGTTAGGATGGATCGATCAGGATTCCTCCGTTCGAGGATTCGTCTAGGATAAGAAAGCAGTTCAGGCGGCAGTTATGGCGCGATCACAGCTACAAAAATTAGGGACGTACCTCGGCCCCCACTGGAAAAATGCGGCGATTGGGGTGGGATCGTTGTTCCTGGTGAACCTGCTCGGCGTCTGGATTCCGCTGCTGATCCGCGATGGCATCGACGAATTGCAGGTCACCTTTAGCTACGACCGGGTACTGTACTACGCCGTTATGGTACTGGTGCTGGCCTCGGTGATGTGGGGTATTCGCATGGTGTCGCGGATTACCCTGTTTGGGGTGGGCCGTCAGGTGGAGTTTGACCTGAAGCAGCGCATTTTCGATCACCTGCTGCGGATGGAACCCGCCTACTTTAGCCGCAACACCCCCGGAGAACTGATCAGCCGCGCCACCAGCGACGTGGATAACATTCGCCGCCTCTTGGGCTTTGCCATCCTCAGCCTGGCCAACACCGTGTTTGCCTACGCCCTGACGGTGCCCGTTATGCTATCCATCAGCGTGCGGCTGACGCTCATTTCTCTCATTGTCTATCCGCTGATGCTGGTGCTGGTGCAGGCCTTTAGCCATCGTCTGCGCCGGGAACAGCTTGAGGTGCAGGAGCAGCTTTCCCGCCTCAGCGACCTGATTCAAGAGGACATGAGTGGCATTGCGTTGATCAAGATCTACGCCCAGGAGGACAACGAACGACGGGCTTTCCATCGTCTCAACCAGGATCTGCTGCGGGCCAACCTCACCCTGGCCAAAACCCGCACCACCCTGTTTCCGCTGTTGGGGGGGCTGGCTAGTATCAGCCTGCTGGTGATTTTGGCCACCGGAGCCAGGGTGATTGCCGAAGGGTTCATCACCGTGGGCGATTTTGTCGCCCTGCTGCTCTACGTGGAGCGGCTGGTGTTTCCGACGGCCCTGCTAGGGTTTACCATCACCGCCTACCAACGGGGTGAGGTCAGTATTGATCGGGTGGAGACCATTTTGGAGGCGGAACCCAAAATTCAGGATCAGCCCCCCCTGTTGTCGTTACCCCTGGCGGAGGTGCAGGGGCGGCTGGAGGCCCACAACCTTACCTATACCTACCCCGACAGCGAGAGTCCATCCTTGGATGGCGTCAGCTTTTCCATTGCGCCCGGAGAGCGGATTGCCATTGTGGGGCCAATTGGTTCCGGCAAATCTACCTTGGCCAATGCCCTGCCCCGCCTGTTGGAGGTGGAGCCGGGGCAGCTCAAAATTGACAACCGCGATGTGGTGGAGGTGCCCCTGCAAGATCTGCGACGGGCCATTGCCTACGTCCCCCAAGACAGCTTTTTATTTAGCACCAGCATTCAAAACAATATTCGCTACGGTGTGCCCCTCACCGACTTTGGCGAAGTTCAATATGCGGCCAAACAGGCTCAAATGGACGCTGAGATTCAGAATTTTCCCCAGCAGTACGAGACCATTGTTGGGGAACGGGGCATTACCCTCTCCGGGGGGCAACGGCAGCGCACTGCCCTAGCCCGTGCCCTGGTGATCGATGCCCCCATTTTGGTGCTCGACGACGCCCTCTCCAGCGTCGATAACCGCACCGCCACCGCCATTTTGAACGCCCTTTCCGAGGGGACCCAGCAAAAAACCGTGCTGTTTATCTCCCACCAAATGTCTGCCGCCGCCACCGCCGACCGTATTTTTGTGATGGATCAGGGCCGTATCGTGCAGATGGGCTCCCACGGCGAACTGCTGGACCAGGGCGGCCTCTACCGAGACCTGTGGGATCAGCACCAGCTTGAAGTGGAGTTGCAATAGCCGAGGGGCTGCCCCTCGACCGTTACCGCGCACCATGGTCATTCAGCCGCACCAGGTGATGCCCAAGCCAGATGCCCAATCCAAACTAGAAAGCCCCGATGCGCAACCGAGTCAACGGTAGGGGCAAGGTTTTCTCTCCTGTGCATACCAGAGCAAGCCAGCCGGATTAAGGATGAGTGGGCAGGGTGGGTAACGGAATATTGCAAGGTATGAATAGTTATCTAAACTTTCCGGCCTGGTGAACGTGGTCGGTAAGCTTTGGCTCGATAAGTGGGTACTTTACGGGTAACTTCGGTTGCTAGGCTACCGGTGCTGGGTTAAGCATTGGCTCTTGCCCAGCGCCCTGAACTCATGCCTCCGTGGAGACCCATCCCAGACCCATGGCTAAACCGCCACCTATTGTTGCTGCTGAACAGGATTTGTCGCACCTGATACAACAGTGGCTCGCCACCGAAATTGGTCTCAGTCAGATGACGGGGGATAGCCCTAGCCACGAGGGTGATGGGGGGCAGATGCCCCTTGATGGCCAGTTCCATCTATTGCGGCAAATTTTTGTGACCAGTCCGGTGGGGATGGCCGTGGTAGAAGCCGCCACCTGCCGCATTGTGGTGGCCAATCCATCCCTAGGTCATATGTTGGGCTGTACGGTCCAGGACCTTATACAGCTCACGCTGCACGATTTAATCCTGCCGGATCCCGCCCCAATCCTAGCGGGAACCTTCACCGGCGAAGAGACCTGTGCTCCCCAGGCACCGGCATCCCTGCCGAAGTCCTGCTCCACGGGCCTAGAGGTATCCCTCGAGTGCAGTTGTCGAGCTAAGCTAGGTCATCGAGTGTGGGTAAACCTGTCCCTGACCCCCTTGCAGACCCCTCGGCGTTCCGATGCCGCCACCCCGGCGGCGGATGGGGAGCCTATCGCCCTCACCCTGGCTACCCTAGAGGACATTACGCGGCGCAAACAAACGGAAATCGCCTTAGCGGCACGGGAAGCTCGATACCGTACCCTGGTCAGCAATCTTCCGGGGGCTGTGTACCGGATGCGGCAAAAATCGACGACCGCCAGTTCCGGTGCCCCCCCCTGGACGATGACGTTCATCAGCGATGGCATTGTGGATATTTTGGGGTTTTCGGCCTCAGACTTGATTGATGCGGCCACCCTGCGCTACGACCACCTGGTTCACCCGGAGGATCGTCATCGGGTGCGGCGAAACATGGCCGATGCAGTGGCACGCCAGGTGCCGTTTCGGCTTGAATATCGCTGTTTGTCCAAGGGCGGACAGTACCGCTGGGTGCTTGATCAGGGGCAGGTGAGTTGGGATGAGCAGCGGCGTTGCCTAGATGGCGTGTTGATCGACATCACTGACCTCAAAACCACCGAGGCCCAACTGGCCTACCGCACCTCCCACGATACGCTGACTGGGCTACCCAACCGAGCGCTATTCTTCAGCCACCTAGATCGATCCCTACAAACCGATGCGACGGGATCCTATCCTGCCCTGGCGGTGTTGATGATCGATATCGACAACTTTAAGCAAATCAACGATTGCATGGGGCATAGCGTTGGCGATCAACTGCTGATTGAGGTGTCCACTCGCCTGCGTGCCTGTCTTCGTTCTGAGGACTTCGTGGCGCGGCTGGGCGGGGATGAGTTCGGGGTGCAGGTGAATGGCGTCATGGGGCTAGCGGAGATTACCCAACTGGCGGATGCCGTGCGCCGAACCATGCAGCAACCCTTTGTCCTGGGGGATCATAGCCTAACGGTGTCGGTCAGCCTTGGCATTACCCTGCAAGGGCAGGGGTCGATGGTGATCTATTACCAAGCCCAGGACATGCTGCGGGATGCGGAAATTGCAATGTATCGTGCCAAGCAGCAGGGGCGATCCCAGTTTGCCCTCTACGATACCAGCATGCAGCAGCGGGCCATCGATCGTCTGGAACTAGAAACAGCCCTCCGCGATGCCTGTAGCCGCCATGAACTCGTAGCCTACTATCAGCCCATTGTGCACATAGACACCATGACTCTGGCGGGGTTTGAGGTACTTGTACGCTGGCAGCATCCCACCAAGGGGTTGATTCCGCCGGATCAATTTATCCCGGTGGCCGAAGAGATGGGCCTCATCCTCACCATTGATGACCAAATGATGACCCTGGCCTGCCAACAACTGTCCCAGTGGCGGCGTTGCATCCCCCAGATGCCGCCGATTTTTCTTAGCCTCAACCTGTCCACCTGTCACTTTACCCGCCCCGATATGGTCAAACACATCACTCAGGTGATCCAGGCCCATGGCCTCCAACCCCACCAGATCAAGCTAGAGGTGACCGAATCGGCCCTGATGGACAAGAGCGACATCACCCACCGCACCCTGCAAACTCTCAGCCAAATGGGGTTTAGCCTCAGCCTTGATGACTTTGGTACGGGCTACTCCTCCCTCAGCTACATTCACCAGTACCCGATGCGAACGCTCAAAATTGACCGTTCCTTCATCATGAACCTGCATCAGCGGCCCGAGAGCAGCCAAATTGTCGGAGCCATCATTGCCATGGCCTCCAGCCTTAAACTCGATGTGGTAGCCGAAGGGGTTGAAACCCAAGCCCACGTAGACCACCTCAAACAACTCCGCTGCCAGTACGGGCAGGGCTATTGGTTTGCCAAACCCCTCCCGGCAGCCGAAGCCGAAGCTTGGCTGCACTAGGCTTGTCTCCTAGGAACCACCCCAGAACCCAAACCCCAGCCCTAGGGCGACAGCCGAGCCTTTTTCAGGCGGTTCTCTTCGTACCAGGTGGCAATGGCCGGAACCCAAGCCTGGAAATGGGGCCAAATCGCCTCACAGAGCTTTTGGGCCTCAAGCTGGGCATCGGCTTTCCAACGCAGATCCAGCAGGTGCATGACCGAACGCACATTGGCCGACATTACCCAATGCTGACGAATATCAAAGGGAATGAGCCCCCTGGCATGTTCCTCGGCAAAGCCCTGTTCAATGCGTTGCTTATAGCGACGACTGGCCTCTAAACACCATTCCATATCCTGCTGACGAGCCTCGGCGGTGTATTCGTACTTCTTGCCCTGACGGTCGCTATAAAACCCTAAAGGCCGCAGATAGAACACCTCCTCCACATCGCGCTTGCCGTCTACCACATCCAAAATGCGCTGTCCGGTATAGCGGAAACTCTGCACATCAAAGCTCACGCCTACGCGATGAGTTCTGATTTGCTGCATGGTGCTGTGGGGAAACCAGCCGACGTTGAAGACAATTTGGGGATGTTCGAGGGGGCCGTAATGGCCGCGTCCACCCTTGAGCAAGTTGGTGACTAGAATGTCGCCACAGCGCGCTTCGCTGGGCCATTGGTCTCGTTCGTGGGCCACAAATCCCTCGGCATAGTCCTGATGCATTGCGGCATACATGGTCTGCTGAGGGTTAGCGGTTTGGGAAATCACCTCAACGGTAAACCGATCCATAGGAAACGCCTCAAATCTCTAGTTCAATATAGTCAACGGTGCGCCGTGGCGAAGAGTCGCTGGTGGGATGCTTGGCCACGGCAGCGGGTGGGGTAGAGGTCTCACAGGCGGGGGTGGGCAGCGGATCGGCCCAGGGATCGGGTTCTGGTAAAGCCAGATCGGGCAGGGGATCGGATCCGGCGGGCAGGGCATTTCCTTGGGACGGCGGCTGGCGGAGGAGGGCTAAGCCTTCCCGTACGGCGGAACGCACGATGGGCTCTGGTTCGTGGGCCAACAGAATGTGGAAACAGTCGATCAGATGGGACTGCATGGATCCCTCGGCTCCAGCAATGTACGCGGATCCAGCGGGGGCTTGGTGGACAAGACGCACCAGTTGACGCACGGCAATCAGCCGCTGGAGTGGATCGGTCTGGGTGAGGTGGGCCAGGGCTTGATCAAAGCGTTCGGCCTCCGTGGGGGGGCTAGCGGGGGCGGAGACGACGGGCACCTCTAGGGTGTGGGCGGCGGCGGTAAGTCCGTCGGTCGTTGAGGGGGCAGGATTGACCCCTGGAACACCATCGGCCCGTTTGGTGGGATGGGGATCGGTGGCTTTGTCGGCGGGGGATCTCAGCAGGGCCACCACGACAAAAAAGGTCAAGGCCGTTTGCCCCGTCAACACCAGGGCCATCAGCAGGGAGTGGGTGCTTTGCCAGAGAGCCGTGACGGTGTAGCTGCTAGCCCCCAGCATGAGGCTGAGCACAAGGGCCTGCTGACCCAGGGAGCGAGGCAGGGGCACCGCCGACTGAATCCGTCGCCGCAGGGCTTGCTGCTGCTCAGGGGACAACTGCGCCAGTTGCCGATAGGCCAGCACCCCAATGCCCGTAGAAATGACCAGCGCCCCATTCACTAAGCCCAGGGCAAAACTGCCTAGGCCCAGCCCCCACAGGTAGGCTCGCTGGGGCGACAGCAGCCCTTGGGCAAAGCGATCCCTAGGGCGCAAGGGCTCCATCGCCGCCGCCGGAGAACGAGAGGGTTGGGGAGGAACCACAGGGGAAACCACAGGCGTAATCAGCTCAAGGATGCCTTCAAAATTTGCCCTTCAATCTTAAGCTGGTTTGCCTTACCTGCCCAAGGGAGCTTAGGTTTTTATAGGGTTTTGCTGTCCATAGGACATCCTCGGCTGGGGGATCGCCCCCAAAAGGCTAGGGTTGGCCGTTGGTTTACTGCCGTTGATTGAGGTGCCGCCTTAGACTAGACAGAGCAATGGCCTGAGGCGTCGTTCGCTGACTCCAAGGTTGAAACAAAACGCATAGGGAGCCGTAGGTGATAAAGCATATTTCTAGGAGCCGTGGGCCGCAACACCACAAACGCGCATGGTTTCGGGATTTGTTTAGTGTGCAGGGGTCGGTGATTCCGACGGTGTTACCGCGTACCTTGTTGTGTGCGGTGTTTGCCTTCTTGATCTACCTGCTACATCTGCGGGGCTGGACGGTGTCGTCGCCGATTTTGGGTTCCCTGGTGCCCAGTCTGGTGTTGGGTTTGCTGCTGGTGTTTCGCACCAACACCTCCTACGAGCGGTTTTGGGAGGGGCGCAAGCTGTGGGGCAATGTGGTGAATCAGACCCGCAACCTGGCCCGCCAAATGTGGGTGGCCATCCAGGAAAAACAGCCCGCCGACCACGAGGCCAAGATCACCGCCATTCGCCTGTTGCCCGCCTTTGCCATTGCCCTCAAACTGCACCTGCGCGGCGAAGATCCCAATTCTGAATTAACCGGCCTCATCTCCGATGAACAGTTTGCCAAGCTCCAGCCGATGAATAACCCGCCCCTGGAAATCGCCTTTTGGATTGCCGATTATCTTCAGACTCAACAGGCTCAGCACAAACTGCATCCCTACCAGCTCGCGGCCTGCCTTAAGTCCCTAGATGGCTTGGTCGATACCCTCGGCGGCTGTGAGCGCATCCTCAAAACGCCGATACCCCTGGCCTATTCCATCCACCTGAAGCAACTCCTGATGCTGTATTGCTTGGCTCTACCCTTTCAAATGGTGGATTCCGTCGGTTGGGGCACCCCCTTTTTGGTCGGGCTGATTAGCTTTGCGGTGTTTGGCATTGAGGCCATTGGCATTGAAATCGAAAACCCCTTTGGCAACGATCCCAACGATCTACCCCTCGATGCCATCTGCCAAACCATGCGTCAAAACATCGAAGACCTGATCTCCCTTGCCCCCAGCACCGGCATTTGGCAGCAGCCGATCCCCGAGGTTGGGTTTGTTCCGGCCCAGGTCGATCCTGAAGCGTGAGAGTTCTGGGCAGAACAGAACATCCAGATTGACCCAGAACCAGCCTACGGAGTTGTGGCTGAGTTTAGTCTCGACATCGATCCACCCCCATTCCGTGTTCTAGCGAGTTCTTGTTCTAGTGAGATTCCCCATGACGGCTCCCACCCTCTATGTTTCGATCACTAACCACGGCTTTGGCCATACCACGCGGGCGGCGGCGGTAGCGGCCATGGTAAAAGCCTTAGCGCCGGAGGTTGACCTCATTCTGGCGACCACGGCCCCCAAGTGGCTGCTGGATGAGTATTTGCCCGTGGAGTACGAGTATCGTCCGGTGGCGCTGGATATTGGCGTGATTCAGGCGGATAGTTTGACCATGGATTTGCCCGCCACCCTGGCCAAGCTAAACCACATTCGCGCCGATGAAGCCCACCTGATTGAGACGGAGGCTGCGTACCTCAGGCAGCGGGGGGTAAACCTGGTACTGGCGGATATCCCACCCCTGGCGGTGCCCCTAGCCCATGCCGCTGGGGTGCCCTGCTGGATGATGAGCAACTTTGGCTGGGATTTTATCTACCGTGTCTTTGGGGATGAGTTTGCCGAAACCGTGGCCTGGATTGAGGGCTGCTTTAGCCAGTGTGATCGCCTCTTTCGTCTGCCCTTCCATGAAGCGATGGGGGCCTTCTCAACCATGGAGGATGTGGGATTAACCGGGGGCAGCCCCCGCTACTCGGTGGTAGAACTGCGAGACCAACTGGGCATCCATACGCCCCCCGATCGGACGATATTGCTGACCTTCGGTGGCTTAAGTCTCCAGGCCATCCCCTACGACCAGCTCAGCCGCTTTCCCGACTGGCAGTTTCTCACCTTTGATTTTGGCGTACCCAGCCTGCCCAATCTATTGCAGGTGCCCCGCCAGGGGGTGCGCCCGGTGGATGTCATGCCCCTCTGTGGCCGGGTGGTCTCCAAGCCGGGATACAGTACCTTCTCCGAAGCCTGTCGGGTGGGGGTGCCCGTCATCACCATTACCCGCGACGACTTTGCCGAGGGCCCTGTGTTGGTCAACGGTCTGCAAGACCTTAGCTGGCATCGGGTGCTCACCCCCGACGAATTTTTCCAAGGAGACTGGTCTTTCCTCATCGAACCGCTCCACCCACCCCGCCAAAACCTGACGCTATCCAAGGATGGCAATCGCCACATTGCCGAAGCTGTGGTGGCCTATCTGGCCTCGTTGACCTAGGTGGCGCTGGTATTGTTGGGGCTGGAGTAGTGGAATATATGGCCAATCTGTGAAATTTGCGATAGAACAGATAGAACCATAATTTTTCTAACGTTTTTCGTTACATACAAGGTGTTGTGCTGATCAATGCCTGCCGGGGTTTGGAGCGTTCTAGCCTCGGTGGATGGAGAGCATTCTGATTTCGTCCTAGATAGAATGCCCTTCGTTGGGGGGCTTCAGCGGACGACATTGGCTAAGTGGCATTGATTCGGAGCCCGGTTCTACGCCTTGCGTCACGAAAGCGTCTTCACTGAATGGCTAATTCCGTTGTCAGGGTGTTTTGGCACGCCTGATGATTTTGTTTTATCTACCTTTGGTTTCTTCCATTCCGTGTCTTCTTTTTGCCACTATTCAAGGACAACCCCCCATGAGCCTCTATGCCGAACTACACCGCCACCTAGGCGGATCCGTGGTGCCCCGTATCCTCTGGCGCTATTTTCAGCGCAATCGGCCCGATCTATCCAGCCAGTTCGCCGACTACGCTGCCTTTGAACAGTTCTATACCCAGCCCCGCAAAACCCTGGCGGAATACCTAGAACTGCACACCCTGGTGGAAAGTGTGCAAACCCAGGAAGCCTTGCCCTACTTTATCTATCGCCTGATTCGGGGAGCCTACATCTTTGAAAATCTGGCCTACTTAGAACTCCGCTATACCCCCTACCTGCGCACCCCAGAGCATCTGCCCCAAACCCAGCGTATTGAGGCCATGGCCAACGTGATTGAAATTGTGGGCCGCGCCAGCCAGCAGGTGGAATACCCCATCATTACCCGGCAGATTCTCTGCATGCACTCCAACCTGCCCCCCGAAGTGAATCGGGCCATTGTGGAACTGGCGGCCCAGTATCCCGAATACGTCTGTGCGGTGGATGTGGCCGGGGGCGATGCCCAGTATGTGGAGCGTATGGAGGAGTTTATTCAGCTTTATCAACGCGCCCAACAGTTGGGCCTAAAGACCACCGGACACCTCTACGAAACCTCCGCCGGATGCCACCCCCAGCTGCTGCCCTACCTGATGCGCATTGGCCACGGCATTCAAATTCCCCTGCACCATCCCGAACTCTTGCCGGAACTGGCGGCACGGGGGCAGTGCCTAGAGGTGTGCCCCACCACCTACCTCAAAACGGGCACCCTGGAGACCATTCACCAACTCCGCACCGTGTTTGACCGCTGCTTCGAGGCCGGAGTAGACATCGCCATCTGCACCGACAACGCCGGACTGCACAATGTACGCCTGCCCTTTGAGTACGAAAACCTGCTCACCCACGATGTGATCGGCTTTGATGCCCTCCAGGCCTGCCAAGAAGCCTCCTTCCGCCATGCCTTTGCTTGGCCCCATAACCATCCCCCTAGCGCTCTGCTGACGGATATGCTCCAGGTCGCCAACGGGGCCATGGACTGCGATCCCGACCTCGATCCAGCGGACTCCAGAACCTTGGCAACCGAAGCCTTGGCCCTGTCCTAGTCCGCTCCTCGGCCAGAAACCCGGTTTCTTGAAACCGGGTTTCTGGGGTTGGTTTCTGGGGTCTGGGTTCCTACCAATCCTCGGCTTCGCCGCCCACCACCACGTTTTTGATCCGCAAACTGGGGCCACCGCAGCCCACGGGCAGGCCGTTTTGCCCCCCCTTGCCGCAGCCGCCCGACTCGTCCCAATAAAAATCGTCGCCGATGGCCACGATGTCCGCCAGGGTGCGAAACACGTTGCCCGATAGTGTGACATCCCGCACGGGTTCCGCCAGTTCGCCGTTGCGAATCATCCAGGCTTCTCCAGCGGTAAAGGTGAACATTTCGCCGTTGGTCATGCCCTCCAGCCAGTTGCGGGCGTAGACGCCTTCCTTGATGTCGGCAAAGAGATCGTTGACGGGGGTGGTGCCGCGCTCAATCCAGGTGTTGGTCATCCGCACCAGGGGTGAGTAGTGGTAATTGAGGCAGCGGGCATTGCCCGTGGGCGTTTCCCCCAGTTTGCCTGCCGTTTCACGGGAATGTAGCCGCCCCACCAGCACGCCGTCTTGAATCAGTTGGGTGGTGGTGGCGGGGGTGCCTTCGTCGTCGTAGAAATAGCTGCCCCGATGGCCCTGGGGGGCGGCTCCGTCAAAGATTTGCAGCGCCTCTGGGCCAAAGCGGCGGCCCATACTCATGGCCTCTAGGAGATCAGGGTTTTCGTAGGCCATGTCGGCCTCAGACAGGTGGCCAAAGGCTTCGTGGACAAACAGCCCCGTCAAAATCGGGTCAATCACCACCTCGTAGGCAGCACCGCGCACGGTGGGCAGATCCAGGGCGGCAATCGCACGGCGGGCCGAGTCCATCACCTGTTGATCTAGCCCCTCTAGATCCTCGTAGGCGCGGCGGGAACCTGTGGTTTCTCGCCCCGTTTGCACCATGTCCGCATCGCGGGCGGTGGCGGCAAAGCGCATCTCCATATCCGACCAAGACTGATCAATGTGGCTGCCCTCGGAGGTGACCAATAGCACGCGCTGGGTGGTGTCGCTGTAGCGCACGGAGGAAGTAGTGATGCGGTCGTCAATGCTCTGCAACAAATCCGCGTAGTGGCGGCACAGATCCTTCTTTCTCACTAGGGGAATATGGCGCGGGTCGGTGCCCGTTAAGGGCAGGCGCTGCACCACCTGTACCGGATCAATGGGAGCCAGCAGGGTTTCGTCTTGCCCCACCAACCGCGCCGCCGCCACCGCTTCCTCCACTTGGGCCACCAAGCCAGCCAAATCATTAAAGCTGGCAAAGCCCCAGCCACCCTTGTAGCAGGCCCGCACATGCCCCCCAATGGCCATGCCCTCGCTCAGGGTTTCGATGGTGCCGCCCCGCAAAAAGATATCCGTCCCCTCCGATTGTTCGAGGCGGATAGCCAGATAATCTACCCGCTTGCCCCAGGTGGCGCAGAGTTCGTCTAAACGGGCTTTAGCGTCGTCAATGGAAAATGCCATGGCGGTGTCGATCAAAGGCCTGCCTTACTGTAGCACTGGGTCTTTACCCTGCCCAAGGCACTAGCCTGCCGTCAGATCACCATCCCATCAGAGCTTGCCGCGAAAAGCTCTGATGGCTTCTTGGTGCTTAATTTGAATGAGCATGGCTAGGGCTAGTTCAATGACCTGATCGGTTGCGGTTAGGCCAGTGGCTTGCAGGGCATCGGCCATGAGAGATTCGTCAACTTCTATATTGGTTTTCATGGCTTTATCCCTGAAAAAGCGTATTTTTAAAGCGTGGACTATAGCTTTTATGATGATCGGCTGTTATCCGATTGGTTGTTCTCGATGGCTTTCGATGTAGCGACGCAAAATTGAGTTGATTAAGGTTTTATATTCGCCGCCTTGAGATTGAAACCAGTTCAAAATGTCAGGCTCGATTTCAATGAGCTGATGGGCTTGGGAAGCAGGGATCCTTAACGTGGCGTTTTCAAAAAATGCCTCGGTTAAGGGGGGGATGTCGGAGTAGTCGATTCCTGCGTCGTCCATGGCTTCTAGGGCAGCCCAGTTAGTATGAGAGGTATTGCTCAAGGTAATGCAGTAATTGTGACCAATCCGCCAGGGATAGCCTGTATTTTTAATTCGTATCCTTCAAGTAAACCCAT
>CAZWNR010000004.1:0-26212 GCA_964635665.1 uncultured bacterium
GGGTTTCGTGGAGGAACCCGTAGGCCCCACCCCACCGACGTAGCACCCGACGCTGAGCCCAGCGCTGGAGCCAAGGCCCCCAGGCCAAGGGGAATCGGGATGGAACGCGGGCTAATAGCAGCCGCAACACCCCATGCTGCAGGGCAAAGGAAAACCATAGGTAGGCGCTCAGCAGGGCCGCCGCTACCACCCGCAAGCGAGAGCCGGAGAGTAGGATAAGGGGCGGCTGACCATTGACCACCGCTGGCCCCACCAGCACCAGGGCAAAGACCAGGGCCAACAACCCAAACAGGACACCACCGTTGCGGAGGGCCATCTGAATGTCTTGGGTGGGGTGTTGCTGAATTTGAATACCCTGGGGTAGCCCGCCCCACAGACTGATTCCCAGCCCTAGCCCCCAGCCCAATACGGCTCCCACCAAGCCACCCCAGCCAAAGGCAGGCAAACCGAGGTTAAACCGCCCCAGTACCAGCGATCCCAAACTGCCGATGCCAAGCCCCAGGACAAGGGCAGGCAGAATGGACACTAGGACAAGGTTGCCCAAACTGCGCCAGGAGGCCATGGCCAGGCTGAGGTGGGTGTAGGGAAACGCCTCTAGATCGAGCTGGGAAAAGGCCAGACCCCAAGCCAGCCCTAGGCCAGGATTGCCGCCGATGAGGGTAAAGATGATCAAAAACGTTAGCCCCAATAATCCGCGATAGATCAGCCGCTGGGGCTCCGGGAGCCAGGTTTGCCGCAGACGATCTAGGTGCAAAAACCGGGAACGATGGGCCATTTGGGTCGCCAACCAGCGCAGGGAGTCCCGCTCGGCGGGGGTGGCGGGGTTCCTATCGCCTTGATAGCTGAGAAACTGCTGCACCAGGGACTCCTTCCCGGTGATGGCTGAGGCATCGACCCTGAGGACGGGGGCCAAGGCCACAAGCAAGGTGAGATACAGCGGAAATCGGCCCAATTGCTGGAGCGCTTTGCTGGCCTTCACCTGGGGCCAGAGGGCATCGCAGCCCTGGGCCAGGAGGTAATCCTTCACTTGCTGGGCCGCCAAGGGAACAATATGGAGGCCGCTGTTAAATTCGCTAAATTCAATTCCCCCCGTTTCTAGCACCTGACGGCGACAGCAGAGTAGGGCGGTTTGCTCTGGGTTGGTTCGCAGCAGCGTGTTGATCTCCTTGGCACAGGCCCGCTGGCGGGGTGGGGGTAGGTGGTCAAAGCCATCCAGCAGCAGGGTAAACTGGCCAGCCTGAAGCCACACCATGGCCGTCGGCTGACAGATGCGATACACCTCCCACAGGTAAGCCACCAGCCATTGATCGAGATTTTCGCCGTTCCAGGCCGATAAGTCCACCAAAACGGGCACCGGGCCACTCTGTTCCGAACGACTGAGCAATTGCTCGCCCATGGCCAGCAGGGTATGGGTTTTGCCCATGCCGGCATCGCCCAAAATCAGCAGACGGCCATCGATACCGTCCCTCAAAAAAAAGTTGGTAATGGCCTGCTCGGAGGTCAACACCTGGTTAGCCGACTGGCCATACTGCAATCGCCATACCTGGTAGCGAAGGGGAATGGTCTGGGGGCTAGGCCGAAGGGATCGCCCTAGCCTGTCGGTTTCGGCCAACACCGACAGCCCCGCCTGATAGGCCCGCAGCTGTTGGCCCACCGCTCGCCTAAGATCCCGTCGTTCGACCGCAAGGCTAGACCGCAGTGGCGTGAACTGAAGTAAAATGCTGGCCAACATAGACAGATCCTAGGCATTACGATCCTAGGTACAGAGTCAGCCGCCATTGTAGCCGCTCAATATTGAATGTGGGTGTCACTATGTGGGGGGCACGAAAGTTAGCCTCTAGAGCCTGAAGCCTGAGCATAGGGCATGGTTGGGTATAGGGATTGCCCTGGCATGGGGTATCAATGGCGGCCCAAGGGCTGGTGATGCCAGGCTTGTTACGCTTGACTCAGACCATGGACTGTGGGCTAAAACCGTTGACCTCTGGGCTATCAGCGATGAATGGATAACAGCCCCTAGGCTGGGGTAAAGCGCCGATTTTGGCGCAGGAGTTTTTGCTCGAAGTGGCGCACCCACTGGCTAAACTTATCGGACTGTTCGACATCTTTAAACAAGATCGGATCCCGCATTAACAGGGCAATATAGTCATCCTTGCCGCGCACCACAATGGCCGTTTGCTGCCCCGATCCAATGGAAATATGGAGAAAACCGTCTAGCTTTAGGGATGACATCAGAAGCGATTTTAAGCCCAGGGCCTGAAACACCAGTTGCACCCAATGGGTGTTGTCATTCTCAGGGGTGACATAGTATTCCTTGGGCAAACTATTGAGGTCGAAAATGGCTACTCCCAAAATGCTGTTGAGAATGGCATCCTGAGATACCAAGGGTGAGGGCTTTTCCGTAGGTTCTGGAGCTTGCACCGTAGTCATAGGTGGGTCTGGGCGGCTAACGCAGTGGCAGGAACGACGAAGGCTAGAGTTTTCGTTGAGTGTTTCAAGGTTTTGACCTCACTGCACTGCTACAGTAACGCTGAGTTGGAAGGTATTGCTACCGTAGCGAGAAACCTGGGATGGCTCATATCCATTGCACCACCAAGGCCATGGTGGCTCAGGCTGACGTTGTCCCAAAAGGTTTCTTGACCCCGATTAGTCTTAGCATACCCAGCCCACGCCCTAAACTATCCATGGCCCAAACGATGGGTATCTCAGTCGCTTAGAGGTTAAAGAAAACGTACAGATTTCCCAAAGCGTCCCCAGGAAACGTATGGTTTTCAAAGGATACTCACAAGCATACCCGCACGTATTTTAGTTATGGCTTCACCTACCATTGAATCGGTTCTCAACGAAAGCCGTCTTTTTTCGCCCCCCGCTAGCTTCACAGACACGGCGGCGATCAACAGTCTTGATGCCTACCAAGCCCTGGCTGAAAAAGCCGCTGCTGACCCCACTAGGTTTTGGGCGGAGTTGGCCGAACAAGAACTCCATTGGTTTAAGCCCTGGGAAACGACGCTGGATTGGCAGCCTCCCTTTGCCAAGTGGTTTGTGGGCGGCAAAATCAACATTTCCTATAACTGTCTAGATCGCCACCTCACCACCTGGCGACGCAACAAAGCCGCCCTAATTTGGGAAGGGGAACCGGGCGACAGCCGCACCCTCACCTACGCCCAACTGCACCGGGAAGTGTGCCAGGTGGCCAACGTCCTGAAAGGCCTGGGGGTGAAAAAAGGCGACCGGGTGGGAATCTACATGCCGATGATTCCCGAAGCGGCCATTGCCATGCTGGCCTGTGCCCGCATTGGTGCCCCCCACACCGTGGTGTTTGGGGGTTTTAGTGCGGAAGCCCTCAAGGATCGCCTCAACGATGCCGAGGCCAAGCTGGTGATCACCGCCGATGGGGGCTTCCGCAAAGACAAAACTGTGGCCCTCAAAGTTGCCGTGGATGACGCCCTGGCCGACAACGGCGTGCCCAGCGTCGAGAACGTCCTGGTCGTGCAGCGTACCAAGGCTGAGGTGACCATGGAAGAAGGTCGCGATCACTGGTGGCACGAACTGCAAGCCAGCGCCTCTGCCCACTGCCCCGCCGAGGAAATGGACGCCGAGGATATGCTGTTTATCCTCTACACCAGCGGCACCACGGGCAAACCCAAGGGGGTCGTCCACACCACGGGGGGCTACAACCTTTACACTCACACCACCTTTAAGTGGACGTTCGATATTAAAGACACCGACGTGTACTGGTGTACCGCCGATGTGGGCTGGATTACGGGCCACAGCTACATTGTCTACGGCCCCCTCTCCAACGGAGCCACCACGGTGATGTACGAAGGGGTGCCCCGGCCCTCGAATCCCGGCTGTTTTTGGGATGTGATCGAAAAATACGGGGTGACGATTTTCTACACCGCCCCCACCGCCATTCGGGCCTTCATCAAAATGGGCGATGAATTACCCAAGGCGCGGGATCTCTCCTCCCTGCGGCTGCTGGGCACCGTGGGCGAACCGATCAACCCGGAAGCCTGGATGTGGTACCACACCGTCATCGGCAACGAAAAATGCCCGATTGTGGATACCTGGTGGCAAACGGAAACGGGCGGCTTTATGGTCACGCCCATTCCTGGAGCCATCCCCACCAAACCCGGTTCCGCCACCCTGCCCTTCCCCGGCATCATCGCCGATGTGGTGGATCTCGATGGCCACCCCGTTGCCCCCAACGAAGGCGGCTACCTGGTGATCAAGCACCCCTGGCCCAGCATGATGCGCACCGTCTACGGTAATGACGAACGCTACCGCCGCACCTACTGGGAACACATTCCGCCCCAGGATGGCCAATACCTCTACTTTGCGGGCGACGGTGCCCGTAAGGACGAAGATGGCTATTTTTGGGTGATGGGTCGCGTCGATGACGTGATCAGCGTCTCCGGCCACCGTTTGGGGACGATGGAAATTGAGTCGGCCCTGGTGTCTCACCCCGCCGTGGCTGAGGCCGCCGTGGTGGGCCGCAAGGATGACATCAAGGGCGAAGATATCTTTGCCTTCGTCACCCTAGAGGGGCAATACTCTCCCAGCGATGCCCTCAAGCAGGAGCTAAAGGATCACGTCGTTAAGGAAATTGGCATCATTGCCCGACCGGGAGAAATTAAATTTGCCGATGCCCTACCGAAGACCCGTTCTGGTAAAATTATCCGCCGCTTTTTGCGAAATTTGGCCAGCGGCGAAGCCATCACTGGAGATGCCTCCACCATGGAAGATCAGTCGGTTCTAGACCAGTTGCGCGAAGGCTAACTCCTCTTCTAGGCACGGTTTAAACCGGGCTAGGGGGCTGGTTAATCCCCCAGCCCTGCTCCCCAGCCCATTCACCCGCAGACGGAACGTCCTTCCTAGGGCACCGTCTGCTTTTTTATCGACTTCATGCCTATCCTCCAGGCCCGTTCATCGACCCCGCTGCCCCGGATACCTCACCTCGCAAACCCCGTTCTTTCTTTCTCAGAACACGCCCCTTTAGCGCTGTATGAAAGCCGGTTCAAAGCCTAGTTCAAGCCCCAGAACAGTCCCGGCATCAACCGCCAGATCAAGCTCTAGACCGTTGTCATTTCACCCTGACCTTCCCCAAAAATCAGTCATCCTTGGCTTCTGTGGGGGGGCATCTATCGCCATGGCCTAGATAGGTACAGGCCTAAAATAGGTCTGATAAATCCTGTGACTTTTTTGTCCTGTCCGCCAGAATCTTCGGGATTTGATCCGGGGTAGGGGCATTCACTTGACCTCAAAAGCTTTAAATATGGGGCCAGCGGTGCTGTGGCTAGCAACCCCAAGCCGCCACAAAGCACCGCTCCAAGACATTGATCATCCTAATAAGTTAAACAAAAAACCAGCCACAATTTTCCATTATCAGATGACAGATTTCTACCCTATGCCTATAATAATTTCATGGGAATAGATTCCTCAAAAATATTGAGGATCACTTTCAAACACCAAGCAGTCACGACGCTGTAGGCGCTGGTGCACCATCTCTCTAAGTGGCCAAGCTAGCCTTGGCTTCGTACTTTTCTATAAGGACTTCTCCTAACAATGGCAGAAAAAAACACTCCCCTCACGGGCAAAGCCCTGCTGCAAAAGGTCAAAGAGCTCAGCCACCTGACTAAGCGTGAAACCGCCAAAGAGTGCGGTTACTACACCCTGACCAAGGATGGTCAGCCCCGGGTAAATCTCTCTGGCTTCTACGATGCTCTACTAGAGGCCAAGGGTATTAACCTAGAACCTGATAGTGGTAAAGATGGCCGTGGCCGCGAACCGACCTATCGGGTCAGCGTCCACAAAAACGGTCAAATCGTCATCGGTTCCACCTATACCCAGGAAATGGGCCTCAAGTCTGGTGACGAGTTTGAGATCAAGCTGGGCTATAAGCACATTCATCTGAAGCAGATGGACGGCACATCTGACGAAGACTAGGGGCAGATAGTGCTGTTTTCCCCTAGACAAGCCCTTCCGCCTTCCTAGTCTGTTGTGAATCCGTTCGTCGCTTATAAGGTGGATTATCGGGTTACTCCTACTAGACTGAATCTTTCGATCCGTTGGTTGTCTATCCGGTAGACGATCAGTGGATATGATCAACGGATTCGGTCTAGGCTTAGCCGACAAGAACAATGGGAATTAAGCCGCAAGCCAACTTACCTACATGGTGAGTTGGCTTGGCGTTTCATTGTAAACACTCTGTTTATGATTATGGCGATCATGGGGATGGGTAACTCGATTGAGCGGATGGCGCGTGGGTCAGGTGCGGCCCCTTTCTGATCTGTGGAAAAACTGTGGAAAACATGAATCTCCTGCCATGTCCTCAATCTTAGATTTAAGTGTTTTTTTTTAGGTTGGCTTGGGCTGTGGGCTCCCGTTGCCCTAGCCGTAGCCTGGTTTGCCAACATTCCCCGGCGTTATCCAGTCGCCCCAGAGCATAAGCTACCGCTTTTACTGCCGCTCTATGTTTTGGCCCCTGTCGCCGTTGAAATCTATCGGCGTTACGGAAACGGCGATGCCTGGGCCAGCTATGGTGTGGCATGGCAAGCTAGCACCTTCCAAGCCCTGGCCACAGGGGTGGGAATCGCCATTCTTGGCGTGATGCTGCTGGTCGTCAGCCAATTAGCCCTAGGATGGCGACAATGGCGATCTCGTATCGATGAGCCAGATCAGCCCCCGGCCCCCTCTCCTCTACTTTTTCTGGCCCTACCGCTCCTTACCCTGTTCATTGGCTGGGTGGAGGAACTGATCTTTCGAGGCGTCTTAGTCAATGGTCTACTGCCAGCCCTGCCTTGGGTAGGGGTTGCAATGTTGGCTAGTACGATCTTTGCGGTGTCCCATTTGGCGTGGGATGGCCCCGGCGGTATCCCGTCCCTGCCGGGGCTGGGCCTAATGGGGGGAGTGTTGTTGCTGGCTCGGTGGGTGATGGCTGGGGATCTCAGCCTAGCCTGGGGACTTCATACGGGTTGGATCTTCGCCATTGCCCTGCTCGATGCGCTGCAACTGACCCAACCCTCGCCCACGGCCCCAGGGCTAGCGGGCAAACCCGACCAACCCCTCACGGGCCTTCCGGCCTTAGGATTAATGATATTGACGGGGCTTGGCCTGGGGGTCTATACCCTCTGGCGGTAATCGTCTGGCGGTCGTCCCATTGCCCCTGGCCATGGAAAGCTTGCCCTTAATCAACTACACCCTAACGATTCCCCATGCCAGCTTACTTTTTCTGGGGCGACGACGACTTTCAACTGCAAGCGGCGGTGCAAGCCCTCCGCCAGCAAACCCTGGATGAAGCCTGGGCCAGCTTTAACTATGAGGTGTTTCCGCCCTCGGTGGCCAATGGCCCCATCCAGGCACTCAACCAGGCGATGACGCCCCCCTTTGGCCTGGGGAAACGGCTGGTGTGGCTGCAGGATACGGCCCTGGGGCAGCGCTGCCCGGAGGAGGTGTTGGCCGAGTTTGATCGTACCCTGCCCACCCTGCCAAGCGAGTCGGTGCTGTTGTTGACCAGTGCCGCCAAGCCCGATGGTCGTTCCAAGTTTTATAAGCTGTTCAAAAAACATGGCGAGATACGAGAATTTGCCGTGATTCCGCCCTGGAAGACCGACTTAATTCGCCAGCACGTGGAAACCACTGCCAAGGGCCGTTCTCTCAACCTAGCGCCTAAAACAGTAGATTTACTGGCTGATGCGGTGGGAAACGACACTCGCCAATTGCACCTCGAACTCGAAAAACTGGCCCTGTTTTGGAACGATCCCCAGCGACCCATTCCCCCCGAAGCGGCGGCTTCTCTCGTAACGGTCTCCACCCAAAACAGCCTTAAACTGGCCCAGGCCGCCAAGCAGGGCGATACGTCGACGGCCCTGGGCTTAGTGGAAGATCTGCTGAACCGCAATGAACCCGCCCTGCGCATCGTGGCGACCCTAGTTAGCCAGTTCCGGCTGTGGCTGTGGCTGAAGGTGATGGAGGCTGGGCCGGTCACCAGCGAAGCGGAGATTGCTGCCGCTGCGGAAATTGCCAACCCTAAACGCATCTATTTTCTACGTCAGGAGATTCGGGGGATTACCCTGGCCCAGTTGCAACGGAGCTTGCCTTTGCTACTAGAATTAGAGTCTGAATTAAAACTCGGTCGCGATGAACGAGCCACCCTGCATACCAAAATGATTGAACTATGCCGAATTTTTCAACCGATTAACTAGCGTTACCACAGGGGAACTTAACGGCATGACTGCCATTCAAAGCAGGAAGGTCAGCCTAGGATAGGGACACAACGGTGTGCAGCCTCCCTGCAATCTTCAGCCCATACCTACCTCAGATCCTCCCTCTTACCCTCAGTGTATCTATCTTGTTCGAGAAAGTTCGGTGTTAGCCATAGCTATGACCATGTCCACATCTATCTCCATCGCGATTGCCCAGTGGGGGCGATCCCTGCTCGTATCTAGCCTGTTGGCCAGCGCCACCCTGATGGCCAGCACCGTGCCCGTGACCATCCCTGTGCCTGGTATGACCTCCGTCCGTTGGGGGGTATCCGCCTCGGCCCAAGACATCAACGTCTCCCCCGAAGAGATTATGGGTTATGCCCGATCCGTGCTGGAAATGGAGGGGCCACGCACCGCAGCCTACAACGAAATTCAGGCGCTCCTGTCGGGTACGAATGTCAACATCAACAGTATTAGCCTGCGCTGCAACACCACCAATAGCCTCAACCAGCTGCCCCGCAATCTTCGCAACGATGTGCGCACCATTGTGGTGAACTACTGCAACCAGGCTAGCCAAATTGTTCAGGCTAACGGTCTGCGGAACGAGCGCTTCGACGCCATTACCGCGGCCTATCCCCAGAATTCAACCCTGGCGGAGCAAATTCGAGCCGCTCTGATGCAAATTCAGCAGCAACAGTCCCAATCTAGCCCCGCTTCTGGCGAGTCTCCCTAAGCCAGATGCCCTGGGCTCAAAAGCCATCCTGCCCTGGGGTGACCTAGGATGGCCTTCCTCTGTTGAGGGCGGCCTAGACGGTTTTCCCCTAGTCCCCCTCGCCCCACGTTTCTCCCTATCACCCCCCTGACCCAATGCAATTTATCGATCAAGCCGAGGTGGACGTCATTGCCGGAAAAGGTGGCGATGGCATTGTGGCGTTTCGTCGCGAAAAGTATGTGCCTGCCGGAGGGCCATCGGGGGGCAATGGTGGCCATGGCGGATCCATCATCCTCAGGGCGACGGAGCAGTTGCAAACCCTTTTAGACTTCCGCTATGCCCACCAGTTCAAGGCCGAGGATGGCCAGCGGGGTGGCCCCAAAAATATGACTGGGGCCTGTGGCCACGATCTGGTGCTGGAGGTTCCCTGCGGCACCATGGTCTACGATGCCGACACCGACGAAATTCTGGGGGACTTGGTGACTCCCGACCAGGTGCTCTGTGTAGCCCAGGGTGGCAAGGGTGGCTTGGGCAATCGCCACTTCCTCAGCAATCGCCAGCGCGCCCCGGAACATGCCCTGCCCGGATTGCCCGGCGAAGAACGGCGGCTGCGGCTAGAACTGAAACTGCTGGCGGAGGTGGGCATCATCGGCCTACCCAACGCCGGGAAGTCTACGCTGATTGCGGCCCTCTCGGCGGCACGGCCCAAAATTGCCGACTATCCCTTCACCACCCTGATTCCTAACCTAGGCGTGGTGCGACGGCCCACGGGGGACGGCACCGTCTTTGCCGATATTCCAGGTTTAATCGAAGGAGCCCACCAAGGGCTTGGCCTGGGCCATGAGTTTCTACGCCACATTGAGCGCACTCGGCTGCTGCTGCACCTCGTGGATGCTACCGCCGAGGATCCCCTCCACCACTACCACACCATCCAGCAGGAGTTAGTCGCCTACGGCCATGGCCTAGCGGATCGGCCTCAGATCGTCGCCCTCAACAAAATTGATGCCCTCGATGAGGCCACCCTCGATACCCTTGTGCAACAGTTTGAAGCCGAGCTAAACCACGCCATCCACTGCATTTCTGCGGTTAGTGGCTTGGGCACCCAACCCCTGCTGCAACAGGTTTGGTTAGCGCTGGATGTATAAATTGCCCTTGCAAAGCCGCCCTCTCCCTGAAGTGCTTACCCCAAGGGAGAGGGACGTTGAACCGTTTGATCTTTAGCGAGTCTGACAGGCGGCGAGCACTTGGTGATCGAGGGCAGACAGATGCGCAATCGGGGTCATGCCGTCTAGGTTGGGTAGGGGCGCACCGCCATTTAGATTGGCGACCGTGGTTTGACCGGGCAGAATCGCGACCCTGTGGGGCCATTCGCTTTGGTCGTAGGCATCCACAATGGTGAGGTCGAGGGCGCTGGGGGTTACGGTGCCCTGCACACAGTCGAAGGAAGAGGACATCTGATACACTGCCCCCGTTAGGTCGGTGCCCGAGACCTCAAACACGAAGTAAGTGGCTCCTACGGTTTCCGCGACAGGAGACTCGCCGTAGAGATAGGTGCCATTGGCTAGGCCAGGGACTTGACTCGAGGCTTCTTGGCTGGCCATGGCCCAAAGGCCCACTACGGCGGCTAGGGCGGTGGCGATGCGAGCCAGATTCGTTTGGGTTGACGACTGCTGAGGGGCAGCTACACCGTGGTCGGAGATGCGGGGAAAGAGCAGGGCAGCCATGGCAGGAGGGTAGGTCTCAATGACCTTACTATCCTGCAAAGGCACTGCAATGGCTGTGACATCTTCCTGCCAAAAACGTGATTTCAATCAGCGAAGGGTGTGACTGAAATCACGCTGTGGTGAATTATTAAGAAGTGTTTAGCCAATTATAACCAAGTATTGCGACGCTGGGGGAGTTTGGCCTAGGTTGACCCCCAAAGAACGCTGCCCCTGGCTGGCTGACACAACGTCGAAAAGCCCTGATACGCTATCGTCATCGGGGCCAGGGCAGTCAGGCAATGTTCCAACGTTGGAATGTTCTAACCTTTAAGGGAGCAATGTCTCAACCAATCTGGCTACGGCTCTATCGCCTGGGCTAGGTGGTGCGATAGCAGAACCCAACCAGACCTATATGCTCGGTGAGTTCCGCTTCGCTGCCTTTAACCTGGCTTGGAGCTGTGTTAGGCGGTTAGATGGTGGCCGCTTTCAGCCGCGATTTTACGCCTACCCCCAACCTCGCTAAAGATTGGCCATGGCTGGGCGATGGTGGTGCCAGGGGTAGGCCGATTCAATCTGGTGGGCTAGGGCAAACAGGGTGGCTTCGGCGGCAGGGCGTCCGACGAGCTGCACGCCCACGGGCAGCCCCAGGGGTGAGAATCCCGTGGGAATGGCAAGGGCGGGTTGTCCACTGGCATTAAAGGGTGGACAGGGGGCTACCCAGTTGATCACGTTGTCCAGAATTTGCGGTGATTTTAGAGCCGTCCAGGCTCCCACTGGAATGGTTTGGTGCATGTAGACGGGCAGGATGAGGACATCGTAGGGGGCGCAGAAGCGGACGATATCGCGGGCTACCTGCTGTAGCTTGGCCACCGCCCGCAGATAGGCTCCGCTGTTGATGCGCCAGGCGCGCCAGTAGAGCCAACGGTTCATTTTCTCGAGTACTACCCAGGGAATTCCGGCCTCGGCCAGCACACACTGCCAGACCACCGTAAAGGGTTCGATCAGGTCTTCTAGGCTAGGGAAGGTGACCTCCTCGGCGGTGTGGCCCAGTTCCTCCACCCGCTGTACTGTTTCGTAGACTGCCTGCCGACAGATGGCATCGGCCTCGCCAATGGGATCCAATCGGGTCGCATAGCCAATGCGCAGGGGTGGCGGCGGGGTAACCAGTCCATCCAGAAAGCTGGGGTCAGGGTCGGGTAGCCAGTAGGGATCCCCCAGTTCGTAGCCACTGAGGGCATCTAGCAACGCGGCGGCATCGGCCACGGTGCGCCCCAGGGGGCCATTGACCGCAAGGCCATTCAGCCGTTCCCCCACCGGGGAAAAACTGACTCGGCCCCGCGCCGCCTTCATGCCCACCAACCCACAGCAGAAGGCTGGCCCCCGCAGGGAACCACCGCCATCCGACCCCTGGCTGAGGGCACACAACCCCGCCGCCAAGGCCGCTGCGCCGCCACCGCTGGAACCCCCAGGGGTATAGTCCAAATGCCAGGGATTGCGGGCGGGGGGAAAGCCAGGGGGTTCGGTGTAGGGTAGCGATCCCATCTGGGAGGTGGCGGTTTTGCCCAAAATCACCAACCCTGCCTGCCGCAGTTTGGTGACAATGTGATCATCTTGGCTGGCAATGCGGTTGCAGGCTGCCTTGATGCCGTAGGCACAGGGAGATCCTGCCACTGGGTTGAGATCTTTTACGGATACCGACACCCCAAACAGGGGCGGCAGGTCAGCGGGGTCGGTGGTCATCACCTGCTCGGTTTTGGCTTTGGCCTCCGCTAGGGCATTGTCGGCCATCACCGTGACGTAGGCCCCTAGGTGTGGGTTGAGGCGATCAATGCGCTCTAGGTAGAGTTCCGCCAGTTCCAGGGGCGAGACCTGGCGCTGACGAATCAGATCGGCCTGGGCTGTGGCAGGCAAAAACGCAAGATCGACAGGGTTCATAGACGACCATTCTAGTAAGGTAGGAGCCACGATCAGGCGAGCCCTCAAAGGCCCGTGCCTGCTGCCTATCCTACAACTCCCCTACAGTGGTAGCGCCGCCTCTTCCCAGGTTTGGGGGTCGTCGGGGGTCAGAATGGTCGCCTCGTAGGGAATGACCCCTACCTTAACACTGTCTAAACAACGGGCTGCCGCGTAGGACAAATCCAGGGATCGATCCCCCACGTAGGGGCCACGATCATTAATGCGAACCACCACGGTTTTGCCGTTTAGGAGATTGCGCACCTCTAGGTAGGTATTAAAGGGCAAGGTTTTGTGGGCGGCGGTGAGGGCGTCTTGGTCAAAGATTTCCCCCGTGGCGGTTTTACGACCATGGAAGTATGGCCCATACCAGGAGGCCGTCCCCTGAAGACGATTGGAGGTGTGGTCTAGCCCGTAGGTCACCCGCTGCACTTGGCCAGGGTCGAGGGGCTCAGCCCCCAGCGCCAATCGCAGATTATTGACCCACTGGGCTGTGGTGAGGGCTAGCGAGTCATCGGGATCGATGCCCCCCGTAGGCAGGGAAAAAACAGTCTCATTTTGGAGCTGCCCAAGGCCCGTATTCCCCTCCACTGTGGGCGTGAGGTCCTGGGGACGCTGGGTTAACACGGGCATGGCCTCCCGCAGATCCGTCGCCACCTGATCGGCCACCGCCGCCGAGGAAACCTGGCCAACGGCCACCCCGTTGACCCGAATCACAAAATCCGCCTGTTTCGGTTGCTCGCCCTTGGGCTTCCCCTCAGATTTGCCTTTAGCCACAGGCGCAGGGGCTGACGAAGCTAGTCGGAAAGCCTGCGCCTCCAGACGCGGGGGATGGGCCGCCGGACAGGTCGCCGAGGTCAGGGTTTTGGGTTGCAAATTTGGATCGACAGAGGCGGTGTCCTCCAAGGCTGCCATGGTCACCACCGTCACCGCCGCCGTATTGATCCACCGTTGCCAGTCCACTGCCATCGTCAAATCCTGCATCGCCTGGAAGTCCAGGGTTTGCAAAGGAGTTAGCGGCGCAGGCTCCGAGCCCGATGGCAACGCTGTCTCGGGGGCCAAGGCCATGGGATTCGAGGAAGATTGCGCCCCAGGACGAGATCGCTCCACCGGGGGCGATTCTTCCAGGCGACCCAAGGCGACAGAATAGGGGAGATGCCCCAAGGGGGAGGGTAGATGCGCTACCCAGAGAAGTCCTAATAAGGTCATTGACGCGTGTGCTGAGTTCAATGCCCAGAACACAAGCTTGTCCTTCCCTTTGGGAAACGGCAAGCTTGTGTTCTGGGCGGCTAGGCGAATGAAGAATACGACGGACTGGGCTTGCTCCATCCATCACTGCTTTGGGCTACTTCATTCAGTGGTTCTTTGTGCTCTAATCCTTCACAGTACCACTAGTCACTTGGTAGCGGCAATTACATTTTTTGGGAACTAATTAGGCTATGTCAAAACCCTCCTGAAGCTAGGGCCTGGGATGGGGGGCTAGACCATGGGGAGGGGCATTCGATGGGGCGTCGCAGCCTAGGTCAAGCTACGGAGGACTTAAAAAGCTGAAACTAAAAAATTAGACAAGTAGCAGCCCCGCCATATTGACACCAACAGAGGGGTCAGACGGGGCTGGAGACGCAGTTAGGAGGTATCTTGGCTTTCAGCATATCGGCCATCTAGGCTTTCGGGCTGAGCCTTAATAAGTTTTTAAGGTCTTGGGATAAAGCTCTCCGTTCAAAAGGGACTTCATTGGCCTGTAAAGCTTGCGTGAATTCCAAAAAACGATGTGATTTAGAGAACTCAGCTGGTGAAGGTTGGAATTAGTCCCCCAGGCGAGTCGCCGTTTCTGTGACGCTCATCTTGCCTCGGGTGGATGTCCCTTCGCTAGGGCAGATAGCCCGTTTTGAGATGAAAGCCGCGCTGATTCGTCTTTTTCTTGTGCCCAGCGGTATCGTCAGCGTCATTGGTTTTTGCGTGTTGATTTTGATACTCGTTCATGTCCCCCTGCCCATAGATCATCCCACCAGCCAGGGAGGCCGAGATGAGTTTCCCCACCAGCGGCGGGGGGGTGGCACCCACTGGACTATGAACCCAGGGGATGTGGCTTAATAGTGCCACAGGTCAATAGATTGTCTTCGTAGATGCGATCAGCGGGCTGAGGGGGAGTCCCTTCAACCCCTGGCTCTCTGGCAACTATGATTGGCTACACTACCCTCCGGAAATGCTCTCCCCTCACTCGTATAACGCAGTATTCAGGGATTTGATGCAGGGACTTTGAGCTGCCCCCTATTCCCTCAATGTCTACCGACCTATTCCACCCCCTATGACACATTTTTGGCTCCGGTCTTGGCGACCACGAGCACTGTCCTTGGCTGCCAGCCTAGTTCGCCCCCTCAGTTTTGGCAGTCGAGCCATTTTGGTATCCGCCTTGTTGGCGCTCACAGCCGTTTCCGTGGGTAAACGGCTGATGGTCTTTCAACCCCTAGAGGTGGCCAGTTTTGACTTTTTAAGCCGTCTTCAGCCAGATCAGCCCCCCGATGATCGGATTCTGATTGTGGAGGTAACGGAGGAGGATTTGTCTCGCTACGGCTGGCCCCTGACCGATCAGCGGATAGCGGAGATCGTGACGATCCTTCAGCGCTATGAACCTGCCGTCATTGGGGTTGATCTCTATCGCAACATGCCCCCGTCTATCGTCACTCAGGAGGATGGGGGATCTCCGGGGCCTATCCCTGAAGTGGTATCTCCCTCTGAACAGGCAACCCTCGCTAAGGTTTTCCAATCACCCAGGGTCATTGGAATTTTCAACGTGGGAAACCAATCTGAGGGACTTGAAGTTCCTGCCCCAAAGGAGTGGCCCCCCGATCAGGTGGGCTTTAATGATCTTGCCCTTGACCCGGATGGGGTGTTGCGGCGCAATCTACTGTTTGTCGATCATCCAACCCATCCCTACTACTCCTTCCCGTTGCGCTTGGCCATGGTCTATGGCGCTGTTCCAGCCCTGGGCGTGCAGGCGGAGGGCGATGCTCTGCGGTTGGGCGATACACGCCTGCCAGCCCTGCGCTCCGGAGATGGGGGCTATGCCGCCATTGATACTCGGGGCTATCAAATTCTGATGCATTACCGCACTCCCCACAGCCCGGCCAACAAACTCACCATCAGTCAGGTACTGGCGGGAGATGTTCCCGTACCCTGGGTACAGGGACGAGCTGTGTTAATTGGATCGACGGCCCCCAGTCTCAAGGACGATTTCCTTACCCCCTACAGCCGCCAGGCAACGAATCGTTTCATGCTATCGGGGGTGGAAACCCATGCCCACGCCCTGAGCCAGCTGCTCGGTGCCTTGGCTGGAGAGTCGGTGATCTATCGATTTTTGCCCCAGTGGGGAGAGTTCCTATGGCTAACGGGCTGGATTGTCTTGGGGGGATGGTGGGGGTGGCGCACCCGACGCCCTCTATCGTTGATTATGATTGTGGGCCTGGCCATTCTCAGTCTTTGGCTGGGTGGGGGCATTGCCCTAACCCAGCGGTGGTGGATCCCCACCATTGAGCCCCTGGCAGGCTTTTTGCTGGCCCTGGGTCTTGTAGTGACCCAAAAAGCGCTCTATCGCACCAGCTACGACCAACTGACGCTGTTGCCTGGTCGGGAGATGTTTTTAATCTATCTCCAGCGGGAATTGAATCTTCAGCGTCGTACCGACGTGCTGCCGCCGCTCACGGTGGTATTCCTGGACATTGATCGCTTTAAGCTGATCAATCAATCCTTTGGCCACAGCACTGGCGACCGAGTGCTCCAAACCATGGCTAAGCGCCTACGGACAACCTTGCCCGAATTTGCCCGTCTGGCCAGGGTGGGGGGCGATGAGTTTGCCTTTTTACTGCCCCTCAATGACCAGGTCACCATCGATGCCATCATTGATCAAGTTCAGCGGGATCTGGCGGAACCGATCACCATCGCCAAGCAGCGCCTTGCCATTACCAGCACCATGGGCATGGTGATCAGCCGTGGGGATGAGGTGCTACGTCCCGAAGATTTGCTGCGGGATGCCCACACCGCCATGTATCGCGCTAAGGCCCTCAGTGAAGACCGCTATGAGGTGTTTGCCTCCACCATGCGCGAAGAAGCCGTACGACGGCTCGCCTTGGAAGCTCACCTGCTCCACGCCATGGAGAACCAGGAGTTTTTGCTCCACTACCAACCCATCGTTTGCCTGCAAACCCGTCAACTGCTGGGCTTTGAGGCGCTGATTCGATGGTATCGCCCGGAGGAGGGCTTCATCTCACCGGGGCAGTTTGTCCAAATTGCTGAAGAGACGGGGCTAATTCTTCCCCTGGGGCAGTGGATTTTCCGCGAAGCGAGTGGCCAACTCAAGCGCTGGCAGGATCAATTTCCCCGGCACCGCCTCAAAATGAGCATCAACCTTTCTCGCCGCCAATTTCACCAGCCCAACCTAGTGGATCAATTTGCCCAATGCCTGGAGGACTTGGGCCTAGATGGCCGATCGATCCAGCTTGAAATTACAGAAAGCATGATTATGCGAAACGTGGAAGGAGCCCGCCAACTGATGCAGCAACTCAAGGATTTGGGGCTGCAACTGGCCATTGATGACTTTGGTACAGGCTATTCATCCCTCAGCTATCTCCACCGTTTTCCCACGGATACCCTCAAGATTGATCAGTCCTTTGTGGGCCGCATGGAGAAAAGCCAGGATGACCGCGAAATCGTCCATACGATTATCGCCCTGGGCTGCAAGCTGGGGATGGGCCTCGTGGCGGAGGGCATTGAGGAGGAAAATCAGGTCGATATGCTACTCGCCATGGGCTGCGAACGGGGGCAGGGCTATCTCTTTGCCAAACCCCTCAGTGTTCAAGATGCTACCGCCTTCATTGCCACCCAGTCTGCTAATCCGTGAGGCTTAGCCATGGCCAGAACGTTTTTATCCAAAACACTTCAATCCTGACGACCCCTTTCAAGACCAAGGGCATAGGGTAAATTGGCCCGCAGAAACTCGTGGTAGGGGTGTTCCCGCTCTAGGGTGGCGGTGGTTTCTGTCAGGCGATATATGGCTGGGGGCAGCAGGCCGTTGAACCAGCTATAGGTAACATCAACGTAGTGGCCCATGTTTTCCATCACCAGGCGGTCACCCACCTGAAGCGGCTGCCCAAATTGGTAGTACTCCTTGGAGTCGCAGGTAGCGCAGGAAAGTCCGCCAATACGGTAGGTGCGGGCGCGGTCTTCATCAGATAGCTGAGCGTATTCCGTTGGGGATAGGTAGGATGCGCCTGTAATCGTCAGCGGCAAATCCGCCAGCAGCGACCCAATCAAAAAATCGTTTAGATGGGCACGGAAGGAACAGTCAATGATTGCCGTGGCGATGCCGCTGGGTCGCACGATATCCCGCACGGTGGTTACGAGTTGCCCTGCTTCCCAAAACCAGGCTGCACCGGGTTCCAAAAACAGATCCAGGTGAGGATAGGCTTGCTTCAGATCAGCGATCACCTTGCCCAGATAATCGTCCTCGTAGTCCTCAGCGGTCATCAAATGGCCCCCGCCTAGGTTGAGGTACTGCACCTGAGAGAGCCAAGGCCCGCCCTCTTTTAGCAATACTTCGACCACCTTCGCCAAGTCCGCCGCCCCGTTTTCGCACAGCACATGGGCATGGAGTCCAGCGATACAGTCCGGTAATGTTTGAGGCAGTTCTGCCAGGGGCACCCCAAACCGACAGCCCACCGCCCCAGCATCGTAGTCGCTATGGGAGGAGACCTGGACGAGGGGATTCACCCGCAGCGCCGCCGCAATGCCCGTCGCTGCCGCCCTTGGGCCAAACTGCGCCGCCTGACCGAGGGAATTGAAAGACAAATGCCCCACGCCCTGGGCGATTTCCTCCCACTCTTCCTCAACGATGGCGACAAAAAAGCCGTGGGCAGCTATGTCTGGAAAGAGCTTTTGAGCCAGCCGCAACTCGCCAATGGAACCCACCTCAGGCACCAACCCCGGCACCTCCGACAGCACCCCCAACCCCGCATAGGAGGCCTTCATCGCCAGCAGAGGCGTAAATCCGTAGCGTTTTCCCAAAGACTGAATCCGCTCGGCATTGGCCCTCAGGCGGGCTTCGTCGTACACCAAAGCCGGGGTGGCGACAGTCTGCAAGGCAGGGTGAGAGGAATTAAACCTAACGTCCACAACGATTATCCCAATCAGGCTCGAATTTCTGACTCTTCAACAAACTCTGTATTTTCCCTATCTAGGATGGCGTTGGCCAGTTCAACCTCATGATTTGGCACCCGTTCAGGATACCGCATCTGTTTTACCCAGCACGTTAAGGCTCAACCAACAAAAAACTGGGCCTCTGCAATAGAAGCCCAGCTCTGAATCAGGTGTCCCGGTTGTGATGCAATCGGGACGCTCTCAGATCGATTAGACCTTAGTAGTCGAAGTCGCCGCCCATGCCAGCGCCAGCGGGAGCGCCTTCTTTGGGTTCGGGCTTATCGACGATGATGCACTCGGTGGTGAGCACCATGCCCGCGATGGAGGCGGCGTTCTGCAGGGCAGAGCGGGTCACCTTGGCGGGGTCAACGATACCAGCTTCAAACATATCGACGAATTCGCCGTTGGCGGCGTTGTAGCCGACGTTGAAGTCCTTCTCTTTGACGCGCTCGGCGATGACGGCACCGTTTTGGCCAGCGTTTTCAGCAATCCGCATCAGGGGAGCGGCCAGGGCGCGGGCCACGATGGTAGCGCCAGTGTGCTCTTCGGCGGTGAGGTTGCTGTCAACCCAGGAGAGCAGATCGGGCACCAGGTGGGCCAGGGTGGTACCGCCACCGGGGACGATGCCTTCTTCCACAGCGGCCTTGGTGGCGTTGATGGCGTCTTCCAGGCGCAGCTTGCGATCCTTCATTTCGGTTTCGGTGGCGGCACCGACCTTGATCACGGCCACACCGCCAGACAGCTTAGCCAGACGCTCTTGCAGCTTTTCTTTGTCGTAGCTCGATTCGGTTTCTTCGATCTGACGACGGATTTGCTCGCAGCGGGCCTTCACATCCTTCTCGTTGCCTTCGGCGACGATGGTGGTGGCATCCTTGGTGATGGTGAGGCGGCGAGCCTGACCCAGCATATCCAGCTTGGTGTTGTCGAGCTTGAGGCCGGTGTCTTCGGAGATGACCTGACCGCCGGTAAGCACGGCGATGTCTTCCAGCATGGCCTTACGACGGTCGCCAAAGCCAGGGGCCTTCACAGCGGCCACGTTCAGCACACCGCGCAGGCGGTTGACCACCAGGGTCGCCAGGGCTTCTTTTTCGATGTCCTCAGCGATGATCACCAGGGGACGACCGGAGCGGGCCACCTGCTCTAGCACGGGCACCAGGTCTTGCACCAGGGCAATTTTCTTGTCGGTGATCAGCAGGAAAGGCTCGTCCAGGACGGCTTCCATGCGCTCGGTATCGGTGACAAAGTAGGGAGAGATGTAGCCCTTGTCGAAGCGCATCCCTTCGGTGATTTCCAGTTCGGTGGTCATGGATTTCCCTTCTTCCAGGGAGATGACGCCCTCGCGGCCCACCTTATCCATGGCCTCGGCGATCATCGCGCCCACTTCTTCGTCGTTACCAGCGGAGATAGAACCCACCTGGGCGATGGATTTGGAATCTTCCACCGGACGAGCATGCTCAGCGATTTTGTCCACCAGGAAGGTGGTGGCTTTGTCGATGCCGCGCTTTAGGGAGATGGCATTGGCACCGGCGGCCACGTTGCGCAGACCTTCTTTGACGATGGCGTGGGCCAGCACGGTGGCGGTGGTGGTACCGTCGCCAGCAGCGTCGTTGGTCTTAGAAGCGGCCTGACGAATCAGAGCTACCCCGGTATTTTCAATGTTGTCTTCTAGCTCGATTTCCTTAGCGATGGTCACGCCATCGTTAACGATCTGAGGAGCGCCGAACTTCTTCTCCAGCACCACGTTCCGGCCCTTGGGGCCGAGGGTAACGGCGACGGCCTCAGCCAGGGTGTCCATCCCTTTCTCTAGGGCACGACGGGCGTTTTCGTTGTAAATAATGCGCTTAGCCATGAACCAAAGTCTCCGAAAATAAGTAGGAGGAAACGAACAATTCGTAGGGTGCATAACGCTCAGGAGAGGCTACGCACTAGCGTGAGCCATGCCCGAAGGGCTATACGCAACGCAATGCACCAAAATCTTCACCGTAGGGTGCATTCGCGAAGCAATGCACCAAAGCCGACGGGGTTTAGCCTAGGACGGCCAGAATATCTTTCTCAGACAGCAGAACAAACTCTTCGCCGCCCAGTTTGATGTCGGTGCCAGCATACTTGGAGTACAACACCTTGTCGCCAACCTTGACCTCAACGGCCAGACGGTTGCCCTTGTCATCGGTTTTGCCGGGGCCAACGGCGGTGATTTCGCCAACCTGGGGCTTTTCTTTGGCGGTGTCGGGCAGCAGAATGCCGCCAGCGGTGGTTTCTTCAGAAGCGCTGACTTTGATCAGAACCCGATCAGCCAGGGGCTTAACGCTGGATGCGGCTAGGGTGATAGCGGCCATACAAAAATCTCCGGGATTTAGCGACGTACAACGAACGCCTGAGCGAATCTCTCGCCTGCTCAGACCAAACGGGAACTTAGCACTCTCAAGCTCCGAGTGCTAATTTACGTTAGTTCAGGGATCAATAGCAACAAAGCCCACTGTACGGGTTCCCGAACTAGGGACATCAATAGGGTTTCCGTCGCCAGCGTCGTCGCCGAAAAATCAGCCAGAACAGGACGATCACCACCAGTAACACCAGGACAGGGGTGGCGATGGCCAACACCGACAGCACCGTGGAACTGGCTAATTCCGTTCCTGATACGGCAACATTGCCCACTGGCCCCGCCGCTGCGGTGGAGGCCAATCGTGCCAGTCCGGTAAAGGCTTGGGTGCCGCTGGCCACGGTGCCGCCAGCGATCAGGGCAAGGCTCCACTGCAAAAAGGGGTTCATGTCTCCCCCCACCACGGCGGCGGTGAGCACGGTTCCGGCGATGGCGGCAGCGGGCAGTTCCACGGCGTCCATCAGGTTATCCACCACGGGCACTAGGTAGACCAGTACCTCAATTGTGGTGGCGACAGCAAAGGCGATGATGGCCGGGGTGGTGGCCATCCAGGTCATCCCTGGTGAGAGGGTGAGGTAGCCCTGTTGCGCCGCGATGCCTGTAATCAAAAACGGCACCAAAATCCGAAATCCCGCCGCTGCACTGAGGCCAATCCCAATGGCGATGTGCAGTAGAATGTCCAATTCCATGGTGGCCTCGCTGAAGAGTGAGTGTTTGGCGTCCTACTAGCGCTCTAGGCCCAATCATAAACCTTGTCTTGGGTTAGGGATGGAAAGGCTGTGGGATCATAGAAAGTAGACGAAATCAGATGGCCCCCTGGAGAACGGTTTATGAGCAAAGCAGAGCAGCTTATTCGCATGGCGGAAGACGAGCTAACGGAATACAGTACCGATGCCCGCAAAATTGAAAAGCTGCGGCGCAAGTTTAGCTTTGCCGTGCCCTACCCGGAACAAAAGGCTGTGCGGGAGGAAGTCGAGGCCAGCCTGCCCAAAAATTTCTTCGCCACGTTGGTCGAAGAAAACCGCCAAACCGTGGCCTTGCCCTTTTGGGGCATTGGAGGACTGGGGCTTTTGCTCGGCATTTCCGGCAAACAACCGCTGGATTTAATCGCCACCGGAATCGGCTTTTACGTCGCTTTTCAAGTTCAAAAATGGGGCTGGGAACTCCAGGCCAAACGCCTAGTCCTCAACACTCTCGATGCCATCGAAGCCAGCGTTCAGGAATCTACTCCCTAACCCAGATCGCGTCTATCGCAGAGCCATGGTGGGCACCAGTTCATGGGGGTTTTGCGCCACCCAGCCTAGGGCCGAATTAAGGCGCACCTCAAAAAATAGAAATGAGTCGGTCTGCCCTTCCCTAGAAGCCACCCGACCTAGGCGATCCCCCTGGCGCACCGCCTGCCCCACGGCCACATCCATCTGGGCCAGATTGGCGTAGCGGGTCTGAAGTCCATCGGCATGGTTGACGACGACGAGGTTGCCATAGACCGTATCCACCCCCGCGAAGGCCACCGTTCCACCTCCCACAGCGAGCACGGGCGTTTCCGCCGCTGTCGCCAGGGCGACCCCTGTGTTAAACACCACCTCATCGCGATCAGGGGCAGGTTGCCAGCCATAGTTCACCACCACCTCGGCCAGTTCCGGTAGGGGGTAGCCTTGGAGAGGACTGGGTCGGGTTTGTGTTGGGGAACTGGCACTGGCGACAGTGCTCAGGCCGGGAAACCAGTTTACGCCGGGGACAAAGATTTCGGTGGGTACGGTGCTCACGCAGCCGTTGACCTCAAACAACAGGTCCGCTTGGCGATTGTAGGCTTGGGCCACCTGCGCCCAGGTTTGGCCAGGACTCACCTGAACCCGAATGCCGTTGTAGGGCGGAATCACCAACTCCTGACCCGGCCTAACGCGCCCCCCCTGGATAGTAGGGTTAAACCCCAAAATCGTTGCGCTCAAGAGGTCGTACTGGGCCGCAATCGTCTCTAGGGTTTCCCCATTCGCAACCCGGTGGCGCACTAATCGAGATAAGACCGGATCGGGACAGAGCGCAGCCTTAGCCCCAGTCTCGGCTTGAGTCATCCAAACGGCATCTGCTGCAATTCCAGGGTTAACCCAGCCACCGAGGCTCATCCCCACGAGGGCTCCCAGCCCCCATTTCCCCAAGAAAGAACTACGGAAATTCCAGGTGATACTCCGATTAAACAGCGAATTCAGCATAAACGTTGCAGAAACCGTGGCGTAGCCTAGTAGAGGAAGAATCTTAGGGGTGGGCTAGCGTACTTCAACCCCGTACTCTCTCCATCATAGACAATCCCCTCGACCTAGTGGGGGTATCCCATTGCCACCACGGCTTGAGGTCGAAGGACTAGGGGGCAGGGGCGAGCCCTGAGGTTAGAGCCCCTGCTGGATGTACTGCAAAATGCCACGGGCGATGGCTTGGGCAGCGGTTTCTCTCCAGGCGGGATCGGCCAATCGAGGGGCATCCTGGGCACCGGTGACAAAACCAACTTCCACGAGGGCGGCGGGCATATTGGTGTGGCGAATCACATAAAACCGGGCTTGCTTCACCCCTCGATCCCGCATTCCCGTTGCCGCCAGCATGTTCGATTGAATCGTCGCCGCCAGCCGCCGCCCGCTTTCGGAGGCAAAGTAGGTTTCCACGCCGTTTACGTCGGGGCGGCTCATGCTGATGGCATTGGCGTGAATGCTGAGAAAAATGTTGCCCCTGGCTCGGTTTGCAATGTCCACACGAGCTTGCAGGTCTAGGGTAATGTCCTCGCGGCGAGTCATCACCACCACCACACCCTGCTGTTCCAGCAATTCGGCTACCCGTAGGGAAATCGGAAAGATCACCTGTTTTTCCTGGAGTCCACCGATGCCTACGGCCCCTGGATCCCGTCCACCATGGCCGGGATCAATCACCACCACCACCCGCTGGTTGGAGACGCTGGGCAGAGGAGGTGAATTGGTGGGTTGGGGCGGCACCACTGCGGGTTGGGGCGGCACTACAGGGCGATTGGGGCGGACAACCGGAATCGTTGGGCGCACTTCCGCCACCGGAGTGGGCGGAGGGGGTTCATCGGGAATGGAGCTAATGGGAACCCCGCTGGGGGGCAGTAAAATTACGCCGCTTTGGTTGCGCAAAGCTCGCCATTCTGGGCTGTCGGGCGAGAGCCGCAGGGTGATGCGGGTGCTCGGGGGATTCGTTCCCTGCTGTACCACCTCCCAGGCCCGAACGCTATAACGGAAGTTAGGTAAATCTCCAGGGCGCAGGGTGGTGGCCACGGCGGTATTGGGTAGATCAATCACGGCCACGCGGTCATCAGGGCCATCGCCAGAAAAGCGAAGGGTGGGATTGGGAACAGTGCCACTGATTTGCATCAAGAATCCGTCGCCTGTGGTGGAGACCCGGCTAAGGGTGGCGGCGGCTCCAGTACCTGTGCTGCCCTGTACCTGGTTTGCCGCTGGCGTTGCTGCTGGTGATCCTGTAGCGTCCCTGGTCGAGGGGGCAGCGTCTCCCGATGCCGCTGTCGTTGGGTTCGGCAACTGAACCACCCATTGGTTGGGGCGCACCCCCTGTACCTGAACGGCCCGTGGGTCGAGGCGATAGCCCGGAGCAAACTCAATCACGAGCCGAGTCGTTTGGGCATCAAACTGCCCGGCTCGTACCTCTCGCACGATGCCCCCCACCGTTTGTCGGGTAGTGCTGCCCCCCAGTTGTGTATTGGGTAGGTCAACCACAATGCGGGTTGGGTTAGTGAGCATCTGGGCTGTAGGCTGTACGTCCCGGTCGGTGGTAAACACTAACTGGTTCGTCTGGGCATCGAAGCGCCAGTATTGCAAGGTAGCGGCCTGGGCCGGAGCCACCACCACTAGGGCAGCTACTGTCCCCAGGGTTCCTGAAACAAGCCAGCGCGACACCATACACACAACCTTCAAACAAGCCAATCGACAGTATAGCCACGGGAGCCCATGATCGGTAACCGGGGGAGGGGCGATCTCAACCCAAGCCTAGGGCTTGATCCAAGTCAGACATCAAATCCTGAGAATGCTCTAGGCCAATGGACAGGCGCAGGAGGTTATCAGGGGTGCCCGTCCCTGGGGATTCAACGGAGGCTCGATGCTCAAGGGTACTGTGGGGGCCACCAAAACTAGTGGCGCGCACAAACAACTTAACCTGAGCCGCGACCGCTAGGGCCGCAGGTTGTCCGCCCTTCACCAGGATCGACATTAGCCCCCCATAGCCCTCCGTCATTTGGTTTTGGGCAACGGCATATCCAGGATGCCCCGGTAATCCTGGATAGAGGACGCGCTCAATGGCGGGATGAGCTTGCAGCCATTGGGCAATCATCATAGCTGACTGACTCTGGGCCCTAACCCGCACCGCCAAGGTTTGTAGGCCCCGCAGTGTTAGCCAACAGTCAAAGGGAGAGGGCACCGCTCCGCCAATTGTTTGGATTAGCTGCAATTGTTCAAACAGTGGGTTGATGGCCTTAGTAATCACGGCCCCGCCAATCACATCGCTGTGCCCCGCCAAATACTTGGTGGTGGCATGGATGACAAAGTCAGCCCCGTGGTTTAGGGGCTGCTGAAGGATCGGTGAAGGAATCGTATTATCACAGGCGAGGTAGGCCTTGGCCTGATGGGCTAAGGCGGCAACAGCCCGAATATCGGTGATGGCCAGTTGAGGATTGGAGGGGGTTTCAATCAAAATTAGCCGCGTGTTGGGTTGGAGGGCAGCGGCTATGGATTCTAAATCCGTGGTATCCACTAACGTGTATTGCAGCCCCCAAGGAGCCAGAATCTTCGCCAGAATTTCTTGAATGCCAAAGTAAACATTGCGTGGAGCCACCACGTGATCTCCAGATCGTAGCGCCTGCAACAGGCTAAACGTCGCCGCCGATCCCGATCCAAAGGTCGCCGCCGCTTCCCCTTGCTCTAGGGTAGCCAAGGCCGTTTCGAGTGACTGACGGTTGGGGTTGCCGCTGCGGCCATAGACATAGCCCTGGGGATAAGAGCCATCCGCCCCCCGCTCAAAGGTGTTTGAGAGATGAATCTGGGGTACCAATGCACCCGTG
>CAZWNR010000005.1:0-24336 GCA_964635665.1 uncultured bacterium
AAAAAAAGGGAGCCTTAAAGACTCCCTGCCCTGGGGCGAACCCCTGTCGTAGTGGCCATTCTGCCTAGCGAGCAGCCGAGCCTACCGAAGCGTCCTCTTCCTCGCCGAGCAGCGCCCGTAGACTGGGGAACAGAAAATGATTCTCTTCAACGTACTGGGCTCCAAAGAGGCCCTTTTCAGCCCAGAAATAGCGATCAGTAGTATGCTCATTCCGCTTTACGAGGAGCAGTGCCGGGGGAGCAATGCCTTCAGAGTGAATGAAATTCCGGGCCGCAGTGACCGGTTTTTCATTCCCACTCTCGATACTATACTGGGGGACAGCCTCTAAAATACGACGGCCTTCTAATCGACGACGGCTCTTACGCTTGCGTCTCCTTGCCAAGTTCCCTACCTCCCTCTCTGAGCTATTTGGATGTAGTTTTGATTACAAATTGTTGAACCAGGCCAAGTATATAGGCTAAAAATGAGAATTTCAACTTCTCTTAAAAGTTCAGCCTATGATGCCGCAACCCTGATGTGGTAAAGGCTCAGGGCATAAATCCCCCGATCATCCCTGAACAGAACTGTTAAAGATTTGACAAAACTTTAATTTTTCTCTCGTCATACTCTTCCGTTGGGTCGAAATTATGGCTGTTGCCAGCACTGAGTTCATTGCCCTCTGCCAGTCGCAGGTTGTGCTGCTGACCCAGGCCCTAGGAGCAAGCTCGACAGCCATCTATCTCGCAGAACGGGTGGATGACGGTGCGGGGCTGTCGTTGGTGCCCCTCGTGGCCTACCCTAAACTGGAGAACCCTTGGGCAGATTGGCCAGAATCTCTGACTATGATGACGTACCCAGGGGCAGTGGCAATTGGCGACGAAACAGCGATCCATCCAACGGTTGGGGAGGCAGATCGCTGGCCCTCGGATCAGAGCACCACTCAGAACACCACTCAGAACACCACAGCCCGATCTACCCCATGGGTAGACATCGAAGCCGGTAACGCCCAGGGCTTGCCGTCTCCCTCTCATCCAGACGCTCCGGTTCCCCTGGCCGATACCCCAGCGGATGCAAAGGCGACTCCCCCCCTTGTACTGCCACTGGTACATGAGGGAGTAGCCCTCGGTATGTTAGTCAGTCATCGTTCCCAACCCGCTTGGGGTAGGGAAGATCGCCAACAGGCCGAGCAGGTTGCCAGCACCCTGGCCCTAGCCTGGATTTTGGATCAGCGGGGGCAGTGGCTACAGCAACAGTTCCAGCAGCGCCACCTAGCCCAGGAGTCCCAGTCTGATACGTTTCACGATCTATTACATCAGTTTCGCAATCCGCTGACGGCCCTACAAACCTTTGGTCGCCTGTTGGTGAAGCGCATCCCCGACGGTGACCCCAACCAGCCCATTGCCGAGGGCATTGTGCGAGAAAGTCGGCGACTGCAAGACCTCGCCCAAACCTTTGATGACGCCCTAGCCCAGGGCGATGAAGCCCTCCAAGCCGAGGGTTACGCGGCTCCTTGGCGGCAAGGTTCCCTCCCTCCAGCCCTCACCCAAGGGGGGCTGCTGCTGCCAACGACCGCAGGCCCAGAACAAACGGATCCCAGCCCCAAATCCGCCGCCCCGTCGCAGGTGGCCCAACCCTGGGGACGCCCCCTTCAACGGGTAGCGGGGTCTTGGGAAAACCAGGTTGCTCCACGGCTACAGTCAGCGGCAGCCATCGCCCAGGAGCGTGGGCTACATCTGCTAGAACACCTCCCCCCCGACCTCCCAGCGGTGTGGATGGATCCAAACGCTGTGGCAGAGGTGATCAGCAATCTGCTAGACAATGCCCTCAAATACGCCCCCTCCGGGGCCGCTGTTTGGGTGGTGGGTGGCCTCAGGCGGGTGATCCACGGGCAGACCTGCCAAGGGCTGGCGGTGGGAGATTCGGGGCAAGGCATTCCCTTAGCAGATCAGGCTCACATCTTTGAGCGCCATTTTCGTGGCATTCAGGCTAGCGGCAACATTCCCGGCACCGGGCTTGGCTTGGCCATTGCAAAGGATCTCATGGAAGCTATGGGAGGAGACCTCGAGATCATCAGCCCCGTCCCCTCAGAGTACCAACTGGCGCTAGCGGAGCTGTTCAACGCTGGCACCACCTACCAAGGGCCAGGGGTTTGTTTTATTGCTTGGCTACCCCAGGTCTAGGCCCCCTCAGTCGTCCCTGCCTGAGGGAGTCTAACGCCAAAAAGATGAATGGGTTCATAAACATACCCCAATCCATACCCATGACCAATCCATACCCGTGAAAGACCCAACATTCTTGTCAGATTGACGCTTTTGGCCTCTTATATTTAGATGGTGATGGCCGAAGGACGCCTTTGGACACCAACGGCAGCTATTTTTGGAAAGGACTTCATCATGGTTCAGTGGTTTGAGGAGCGGCAATTCGAGTCCGAGGCAGAGCGTCAGGCCATTTTGAACCCTGCCCTGACCGAGCCCTTTGGCGTACCCCGTGATTTAGCGCGGATGCTATTTGATTTTGGTGTTCTAGTTGCCTGCATGACCGATCAGCACCCAGAACTGCCAGTACTAGACTTTGGGGCAGGGTCTGGCTGGATTACAGAATTTTTAGCTCGCACGGGCAAACGCGTCGTGGCCTTTGATATTCACAGTAATCTAGAGCCCTGCTTGCATCATCGCATTCAAGCGGATCGCAGAATTGCCTCAGAAAACATTGGGTTTCAACAGGGTGATGGCCATGCGATGCCCTTTGAAGACGGTAGCTTTAGCAACCTGCTCTGCTACGATACCTTGCACCACATGTATGACTATCCCAAGGTGTTTTCAGAATTTGCGCGAGTGATTCGCCCCGGTGGACGCGCCGTTTTTGTAGAACCTGGCGCTAAGCACAGCACATCTCCCGGCACGATTTCTTTTTTAGAGGAACAAAAGAAGCACGATCCCACCTGGATTGAGCGGGACGTTGTGCTGGAAGAAATCGATGAAATTGCTCGTGCGTCCAACTTTACCGGACTCACCATTGTCCCCATGCCACACCTAGGCTCTTTCTTGCAGTACAGCATGCACGATTGGTCGCAATTTCGCTCGCTTCTCCCTAGCCCCCAAAAAACGCTGCTAAGGAAGAGTCTATGCGACCATTTAGCCACTCTCAATTACAACGATCGAGTCATTTTCTATGCTGAGCGTTTAGGGTGATGACAGCGGCAATGGCCCAAACCCACCTCCCTAAACCTACTAACTGAGCAAAGAACTACAAGCTACCGTCGTGAAATCAAGTTTTGGTATCTACGGTTCGGACAGGTCTTATGATGCTTGCTTCACAATGGATAACTAGACCGCTAGGAATGGCTCGTTGAATCTATTTGGATGAACCATCATGGCTAAGTCAAACGAGATTGATTACATCAAAAACGTAGCTGAAATTGAGGGAATAACTGTTGAGCAGTTTACCAACTACCTGGAGAAAAAGCCATTTTCTGATCATCGTTGCGGCGATTACTTAGTTGATATTGGTCAGATAATGCGGCTATTCCCCCAACCACCAGCTCGGCTGCTAGACGTTGGCGTTGGGAGTGGCTGGACAAGCGCTATTTTCCATCAACGGGGATATGAGGTTTTGGGCTTAGATATTAGTCCTGCCATGATTGAATTGGCTAGTCAACGTGTGCGCTCTTCGCTGCACTGGACTATTAAAATGGCACATTTTTTCGAGCATTTTCTAACCACGGTTTCTAGGAAAGAGGCCGCCAGGGATTCTGCTTCTAAGGATTCGAATCGTTCTCCCTCCCTATCTTTTCAGGTGTGCGATTATGAGGAGGGTCCCCTGCCGACAGGGTTTGATATAGCTGTTATTTATGATGCGCTTCACCATGCTGAGGATGAGTATAAGGTGATTAAAAATATCTATGATGCTCTCAATGAAGGGGGTATCTTGGTTACAGCAGAACCAGGAGTTGGGCACTCCCAAACTGAAGATAGCATCAATGTAATGAAGAAATATGGAACGACAGAAAAGGATATGCCATTCTCATTACAAAAGGAGCTGATGCTAAAAGCGGGTTTTGGAGTGGTTGAGCAGTATCCCCGGCTCACTCAATTGCCCCTCTGCGAAATTAGCCATCCGGAAGGGGCCATAGGCCAAATTAAGCACGCTATCTCCTTGGCCTACGGTTCAGCGACAGGATTGACTAGTATCGTCTTAGCTCGCAAAGTATCTGCGACTGAATCAGATCAAATTGATATGCAGGGAGTTGCGGCAACCATGTTGGATCTGATTCAAGATCACCGTCTTCATACCTAAGAGGACACTGGAAAAGCCGAAATGTGCCCAAGGCTATACCGATGAAGTCAGCCTCAGCCGCCAAAAATGCCGTAGGTTTACACCGATTTAACGATCAAACGCACCTGCACTAGGGCAGCTCGACGGAGGTGGGTTTGGCAATGTGGGGTAGGCCCCAGCCCAGTTTCTCCCGCAGCACCTTGAAGAACTCGGGGGAACGCAGCCGAATAAAGCGGGCCACGTAGGGGGCGCGGCAGGTGCTCACCCAGTCTCCGGGCATGACGTAGCAACCGGCGTTGCCATCCACAATCATCACCAGGGGGTCGGTGTTGGCGGAATGGATGCTGACGGCTTCGTGATCGGGAAAGACCAGCCCCCGCGAGGCCAGGGAATGGGGGCAGATGGGGATGAGTTGCGTCACCGATACGCCAGGGGTAATCACTGGGCCACCGGCAGAGAGAGCGTAGGCGGTGGATCCGGTGGGGGTAGAAATAATGATGCCATCGGCGGCAATGTCTACGGGGGAATGGCGGCCAATGCCGACCTCGAAGTGACACATGCTGGTGAGGGGTTCCCGGTGCAGCACCATTTCGTTGAGGCAGAGGGCTTCCCAAATTAAGGAGTCGCCTTGACAGAGCTTGACCGCCAGCATGGACCGCTCTTCAATTTCGTACTCTCCCGCCAGCACTTGGGCAATGGCCTGGGGCAGTTGGTTGAGGTAGGCTTCGGTGAGGAAACCCATGTGGCCAGTGTTGATGGTGAGCAGCGGGATGCCGATGGGGGCCAGTTGCCGAAAGGCAGCTAAAACGGTGCCATCGCCCCCCAGCACCAGGGCAAACAGCATTCCTTCATCAAACTGGGGCGGCACCAGACTATCGAGGGGGGTGTGACACATGGGCCGCTCTGGGCTAGAGTAGCCCAGGATGCCTCCGGCCCCGGTGGCAAGGACAACTTCTAACCCTTGCCCCTCCAGCTTTTCTCGCCACTCTAGGGCAACCTGCTGGGCAACGGGCTTAATGTCGTTATAGATGATGCCGACCTTGGGCACAGGCAGTTTCCAACGTTGAGCTAAAAAAAGAGCACCGACATTCCGGTGTGTGGCACCCATTCGTGAGGCTGGGCACGGTAAACCGACCATAGGGCTTCATCCTAGGCTACCGTTTTTTCGTCTTGGATTAAACGGTTCTCAAAAAATCCGTTACGCAAGGCTCGGCTAGGCTGTAGCAAGGTTCACGGCATTTGCGCCCTAGGCTCTCTACTCTGGAGGTATGGTACCTATGGAAAAGGAACTCTCACCGTTGCCCCGGCCTTCCCTGCGCCCCCTACCCCGTCCCCTTGCCCCTGTGTAATCGTCGTGTCTACTCGCCCCTCAGAAACCACCGCCTACGTGCGCATTACCCATCAGTCCTGGAGCCAGGGTCGAATTGAGGGCGAAGTCAGGGCTAGCGATTATGCCTGGCAGTTTCAGTGGCGCTTTCGCCAGGGCCAACTACGCATTGAACCCTCCCTAGGGCGAGCGTTGATTTGCGAACCTCTCAGCCGCTTTTTGGAGCGCTGTGACTACCAACTAGAGCCTGGGGGAGACTATTCCTTTACCATTCGCGCCAAGCTCTAGTCTTACCGCTGGCACTGGGGGCAATAGTGGGCCGAACGCCCCGCCAGTTTAATCCGCTGGATGGGGGTTTGGCAGACGCGGCAGGGCTGTCCCTCTCGGTCGTAGACCCAGGCGACGCCGCCATAGTTGCCGTTAATGCCGTAGATATCCCGGTAGTCGCTGAAGGTGGTGCCCCCGGATTCGATGCTGGTGGTGAGAACCTGGAGAATGGCTTCATGGAGCTTAGTTAGGCGGCGAAGACCAATTTGATAGGACAGGACGTTGGGGCGTAGACCGCTGAGGAAGAGGGCTTCGTCGGCATAGATATTGCCAATGCCTGCCACAAGAGATTGATCCAGGAGGGCATTTTTGATCGGTCGCTGACTGCGGGCCAGGCGTTCTTTGAGATAGGCGGAGGAAAACGCCCCGTCAAAGGGTTCTGGCCCCAGGGCTTGCAGCCCGGTGATCACCGAGGCCGGGTCTTGGTTGGGCGGCACCCACCATAGGCGGCCAAAGGTGCGTTGGTCGATGTAACGCAGTTCGTGGTTGCCCTCCAGGAAGATCCGTACGCGACAATGGGTGGGCACGGGTTCTGATGGGTCAACCCAGAGGAGTTGTCCCGTCATCCGCAGGTGAACCCCCAGGTAGCCCGCCGCTTTACCGTCGGCATCGGCCAACTGCCCTAGCAAATACTTTCCCCGTCGCTGCCAATCGGTGAGGTGGGTGGTGACCAGTCCAGCCCAAAATACCTCTGGGTGGTCGGGAGAGGCCAGGGTGCGGGCTAGCAGTACGTCACCGTTGATGATGGGCCGATGGAGGGTGACGCGGTTTAGCCCACGGCGGACGGTTTCAACTTCGGGCAGTTCGGGCACAGGGGTCTCCAGCCAACAACGCGCAGTAGACTGATCCTAGACCCAAAACCCAACACCCCTGCAATCTAAACCTAAGCGCCACCGAGACCAAGGGTCAAAGGTGGAGTAGATCATAGACGGCAAGGGTGTTGGATGGGATAACCGTTAGATCGTGGAGCCGTTGGGGATGCCTAAGCCTACTTACCCTTGGGCGCTTCCACTTCTTCCAGTTCAGAGAGTGCAAAGTTGTTGGTGTTGATGCCAGAGTAGTTCACCTTCTCAAAGCGAACCACGGCGGGATACTTGATGCCGCTTTGGTCAATGGTGGCTACGGTACCCACATCCCGATACCAGTAGGATTCTTTGCGGAGAATCCGAACCTTAGAACCGCGTTGAACCATAAATAATGCCCTCTTGAAAACCAAGTATTTATGACAATCTATTAAGGCCCGAACCCTTTTTTGGCCTTGTTCTATTAACAAGAACCGAGCGAGAACCTCAATAGGGTTGACTTCCACGTTCAACAGATTACTACGACTGCACGATTCCCGTGGGCCAGAAGGGTTTAAGTTTTGTTGCAGCAAGGGCTATGGGATCCAGGGCTGCGACTGCTCTAGCTCGTAGGCCCAGACTGCGCCATTCAGGGGCACGTCGGAGACGACTAGGGGGGCTACCCCATGCCCTAGCACCCTGGATCCGTAGGAGACGAGGGGAATTCGGAATAAGTTTTGTGTCTGTGAATGGCGGACGGGATTAGTGCAGATCGCTGGATCCCCCTTCACCCAGGTGATTAGCGGCCAGGAGAAGCGAGATCCCAGCGTCAACATTGATTAAAAACCCTGTTAATTCTGACTTAGCGTGGGCACATTACTTATAGCAGTGAGAAACCTTCAAGGCTTGATAGACCATGGTTATGACCCCAGAGACAGCCCATCGTCTGCACCAAAAATTTCCGAGGAAGCATAACCACTATGCCCTCAAGGACTTTTTCCAGTTCAACACCGAATACGGCACCATCACCGACTGGAACGACACCCGTAATGTGTTAACCAGTGAAGACTTCATCATTGGCCTGCTGGAGGGGCTCCAGGAGGAGGTGGGGGATGCCTCCTCCGCCATTATGTATACCGTGGGTCTAGAGTGGGGCAAATTTGACTCCCTCCAGTTTGAAGCCTGGTTTGAGAAAGAGTTTTCCATGAGCCCCCGCCGCGCCAACCTGATGTTTCTGCTAGAAACCTGGTGGTGGCCCTACATTTCCCAGGGTTGGGGTCGCTGGGAGGTAGACATGAGCGACCGCAAGCAGGGCTTCATGTTCATCAACCTGTTTGATTCGGCGGTGGCCCGTACCCTAGGGGATGTAGGTAAGCCCGTGTGCCACCTCTATGCAGGTCTGTTTGCGGGTTTCTTTACCGAAATGGTGCGCAAGCAACTGAGCTGCATTGAAATTCAGTGCTACTCCATGGGCGAAACCTACTGCAAATTCCTGCTGGGGGGGCGAGAGCGCATCGATGCCGCCGCCTTCTGGATGAATGAAGGGGCCAACGCCCGCGACATTGAGAAGCGCCTGCGGGCTGGGGAAGGTGGCGCATGATATCCGCAACCCTCACCGCTACCAATGGTCATAAGGGCACCCAACCCTGGCTGCGCGAAACGGTTCAAGCCTTTTTTGAAGGCGTGCCCTGGAATGGGATGCCGACCCACCAGGTTTCCCAATCCAGCAGCCCTGGTGCGGCTAGCCCAGGAACCGCCGAGTCCCCCCTCACCATGTCCGTGGGTCAGTTCTTCGAGATGATGTCCTGGGAGGGCAAGCCCACCATCGGCGTCCCCATTGCGCCCCTAGAGGCTCCGGCTCCGGCAACCGACTCCCCCAGTGACGATCTCACCCTAGATGACTTCTCTAGCCTGTTTGGCTAAACCGATGGCCCTAATGGCCCTTCCTTGTCTGCTGCCCTGCACGCCTCACGAAGGATCAGATCATGACGTTCAAACTCGACAGCCTGTTTGAAAATGCAGAAAAGCCCTACCTTGATGCTAACGATCTGACGCTGCTGAGTCAGTACGTTAGCTCAATCCCTGAACGCATCGCGGTTTATCGGATTCTGCGGGATCAGGAAGTTGCCATCATGCAGCCCATCGCCGATGCCCTACAGCAGCGTACCCAGGAATCCGATGCAAAGGTAGAGCGCAGCGTGCGGAATGGACTGATGGCACTGCGCTACATAGCCATGGCCATGCTGCTGGACGACAGCGCCTTTGTGGAAGGGCGTCTACAGGGCTGGCTGCCAGAGATGGTCAAAGCCCACGAAACCCAGGCCCTTGATCAGCAACTGTTTCAACTGCTGGATCAACAACTGGCAAAGGTGCTGAGCCCGGCCCAGATGAATCTACTCAAGCCAGGGCTAGCCAAGGCACGGGATTTAATGCTGGGCTCCTTGGCCTCGGCGGCAGCTTCAGCCCCGGTCGCCAATCTTGATCCCCTGGCGGGGCTGCTCTAAAAACCCTGAGCCCATTGACCGTGCATATTCTGGGGGCCATGCTGGCCTGACGGTTTCCAGCCCCCATCCACTATACCTGTGAGGGAATCAATCCTATGGTCTCCGTTGCCGATCTCCTTGTTGATGGCCGCTTACCGGGTAACTACTTTGCCCAAGATCTCTATGTGCGCGGCTCCACCGAGCTAGGCCTGCTCGAAAACCGTCGTGGGGATAGGCTTCTAGCCATCCCAGAACCTTTGCTACAAGCCATCTATGCTGGGCTAGAGAAGGAAACCGGCCAGGCGTCCAAATTGGTGCTCTATAACTGTGGTCGCTGGTGGGGCAAGAATTTCTATGCCCGTTTCTGTGAAGAACTCGCCGACTACTACAGCCAACCCCTGGCCAATCTGTCCATGGCAGAGTTTTTACAGTCCCTTCAACAATGTTGGAAAACCCACGGCTGGGGCCAGATTCACCTGGATATTACCTATCGCGATCAGGGCTTTTTGAGCATCGAAATTGCCCACTCGCCCTTTACCGCCGCTGCCCCCGCCAGCCAAACGCCCTCGGGGGATCTGGAACGGGGGATTTTAGAGATCTTTTTCAGCCAGCTTACCGGGCGTGAGATAATCTGCGTGCAAACAAGCTGTACGACACGGGGCGACGACGCCAACCGTTTTGTGCTGGGCTTAGAGAAGCGGTTGCAGCCTGCGGCGGCCCTTGTGGCCAATGGTCAATCCCACCAGAGTATTATGCAGGCCCTAGTACAGCAGGGATGAGAGCCGAGTGGCGATTACCCGACCGATCCGACGATCCCACTATCGACTGCTCGGCCTAGTGGGCCACGGGCAGTTTGGTCAAGTATATTGCGCCATCCATCGCAAAACGGGTGAGCTCGTGGCGCTCAAATACCTCCACAAGGATCGGTTCCCAACCCACAAATTCTTGCGGGAACTGAGGTTTTTGCTCAGCCTCGAGCATCCCAACATCGTCACCTGCCAAGCCCTAGAGCATTCCGCCAACGGGCGCTACCTAGTGATGGATTACTGCGAAGGGGGCACCCTACGATCCATTCTAGAAAGCGACATTGTGCTGTCGTGGGAGGAAATGCTGGGCCTGGTACTCGACATTTTGGCGGGGTTAGACCACGCCCACGAGCAGGGGATTGTCCATTGTGATATCAAGCCCGAAAATATTTTGCTCACCCTCACCCCTCGGGGTTGGGTGGCACGAATTTCCGATTTTGGCATCGCCCGCCTCAGCCAAGAGGTCAACGAGTCGGACATGGGGCATTCGGGGTCACCGGCCTACATGGCCCCAGAGCGCTTCTACAATCAGCACCCCCTCACCTCCGACCTCTATGCTGTCGGCGTGATTCTCTACGAAATGCTCCTAGGGAAACGGCCTTTTTCGGGCACCCCCATGGAGTTGATGGTCGCCCACATGAACCAAGCCCCTGAGGTGCCAGAGGATCTACCGACCTCGGTGCGGGCAATAGTCGTCAAATCGCTGCAAAAGCTAGCCCCTAAACGCTTCCAAAGTGCCCAGGCCATGCGTCAGGCCATTGGCCAGATTTACCAAGACTCCCGCGACGGGAAACTCGCTGCCATACCCCTCGGCGGCAAAGTATGGCCCGATCCTGTGCCCTCGCCACACCTCTCCTGGGTGGCCATGCCCCACCCGATCACCGTCATGGGGCTGACCTCTCTACCCATCACTAACCCCTCGCCCACACCGGGTGCCCTGCTACCGCACCATCCCTGCCTACTCATCGCCGCTCACCAGAATCACGTCTGGTTCTACCATTGGCCACCCCAGGGGTTGCTAGCCGCCCCTGGCACCACCCAGGGCTTTACCTTATCGGGGGCCATACAGCGATTTCTTCCCTTGCCCCAGGGCGGCATTCTGGCCACCTCCACCTCCCTCCACCTCCTTTCTATGACCCATGGCCTAGGCCGCATTGCCCAGGAGCTTGGCCCGATGCAGGTGGCCGTCGCGCCCCACGGACATTGGTTTGCCACGGTTCAGCAAACCCAGGCCAGCAGCGCCAGCCTCCTCATTCGCCACCTAAAAAGCTCGCCCCAGGCTCCAATCAACCAGTCCCCGATCAAAATTTCATCGGCCTGTCAAGTTTCGATTCCCATTGGCGAAGGCCACATTACCACCCTGCTTGCCCTCGACGTTCACCACCTTGGCCTAGTGGTTCAGCAGCCCCAGAAAACCGTAGTTCACCTCGTCACCCGGCGGGGTCATTACCTAGGGCCGATGCCGCTACCCGTCTCCCTACACAACCTGGTACCCACCCAGCGGCCCTATCGCTACCTGGCGCTGGAGGCTGGGCAGCCCCAATCCCTTCTAGTGGTTGATCTCAAACCCCTAAGAATCGTGCGCTATCGGGCGGATATTCATCCTCGGTGGATTTTTGAAACGGCGGTAGGCTACGGCCTCCTCGACACCGAGGGTCACCTGTCGTTAATGAATGAAGAAGGCCAAATCATCAACCGCGTCACCAATCTGCCTTGCCCCACTGCCATGGTGCAGCGCTCCCCCACGCAATTTTTGTGGAGCACACCCGATGGCGACCAAAGCCGCATCTACAGCCTAGATCTGGCACAGCTCGGCCTAGATCTGGTGTTTTAGGCCGAGCTGTCAGCGATGCATACCTCCCAGGGAAACGGCCCCTAAGGGGGCTGGGGGGGGAGGTACCCCTGGAGGAACGTCACCAGGTCTGCACAGGTGATGAGTTGGGTTTCATCAAAGTGGTCTAAAATGTCGATGTCAAAGGCGTGATAAAAGTCTTCGCAGAGGGTGAGGCCCCAATCAAACCAACAGACCGCCGGAAAATGGAGCTCCTCCAGCAGGCGATCATTGGGATGAATACGGCCCACGGACAGGCCGCTATAGGCGGACAAACGATCATAGAGGAATTCGACCAACGCTTTTGACAGACCGAGAGAAGGGCTAGCCCAGTGACGGTGAAACCAATCTTCACAGGTCAGGCAGGGGCGCGAGGAGAGCCATTGGTTGACTTGATCTCGCATGGCCTGATCTGGACTGAGCAGCCCATAGGTGGTGATGCTGCTTACAAAGTTTCTCAACGGTTGCCACATAGTAACTTGAAGACAATGCCCTAAAAGCATTTCCCCAAGTGTTCCCAAAGCGAGAGCCTAAATCATGGTTTAGGCATCAATTCTGGCTGCTATGGTCATCCGTGACCTAGGGGCAGGTCACAGAGTCGAGCCAGGGTCTCGATGAAGATAGGGTAGGACACCGCTGCGGCATCGGCCCGTTGAATGATGGTTTCGCCCTGGGTGCGGAGGGCAGCGATGGCAAGGCTCATGGCAACCCGGTGATCGCCGAAGCTTTCAACGGTGGCTCCGGTGAGGGTGCTCTGGCCGTGGATAGTCAGGCCCTCCGGGGCTTCCTCCACCTTGGCCCCTAGGGCGGTAAGCTGGCTGGCCATGGCGGCAAGGCGGTCGCATTCCTTCACGCGCAGTTCCGCTGCGTCGGTGATCACGGTCGTCCCCTCGGCAAACAGGGCGGCAATGGCCAAGATAGGGATTTCGTCGATCATTCTAGGAATGAGGTCGCCACCAAAATGGGCGGCCTTGAGGGGGCCATAGCGCACCCGCAGATCCGCCACGGGTTCCCCGGTGACTTCGCGGGGGTTTTCCAGGGTGATGTCCGCCTCCATCGCTTGCAGGGCGTCTAAAATTCCGGTGCGGGTGGGGTTGATGCCCACATTTTCTACCACCAGGTCAGAGCCGGGGGTGATGGCTCCGGCCACCAGCCAAAAAGCCGCCGAGCTAATGTCTCCAGGCACCACAATGGTTTGGCCCGTCAACGTAGCAGGGCCGTGGACGGTGACGCTACAGGTGTCTGGGTCGATGCTTAGGTTGGCCCCAAAGGCGCGCAACATTCGTTCGCTGTGGTCGCGGGAGAGGCTGGGCTCGGAGACGGTGGTGGATCCTTCGGTCATCAGCCCCGCCAGCAGCAGGCAGGATTTGACCTGGGCCGAGGCCACGGGGGACTGGTAGTGAATGGGTTTGAGCGCTGTTCCCCGCACCGCCAAGGGCGCTTGACGATTGCCCTGACGACCCCAGATCTGGGCTCCCATCTGCCCCAGGGGATCAATCACCCGGCCCATGGGCCGAGACCGCAGGGAACTATCCCCCGTCACCGCAAAGAAGCGGTCGGGGTGGGAGGCCAGCAGACCCAGCATCAGCCGCAGGGTCGTACCCGAATTGCCTGCATCCAGTACATCGGCGGGTTCCTGTAAATTCCCTAGGCCCACCCCCTGCACCGTTACCCACTCGTCTTCCAAATTCGACATTTGGACGCCCATAGCCCGAAAACAGGCGGCTGTACTGCGCGGGTCTTCCCCCAGCAGCAACCCCTGGATACGGGTTTCGCCCTGGGCAATGGCTCCCAACATCAGCGCCCGGTGGGATATGGACTTGTCGCCCGGAATCGTCACCCGCCCCCGTAGCGCTACGCCCTCCCCCGGAAACGCCAGGGTTAGGGTTTGATGGGGGTTAGGCTCAGCGAGGTGAATGCGGGCAGTCATGGCGGCAAGGATAAAATGGCAGGAGTGAGACGGCAACAAAGCCGTAGCCGATCCTACCGCTTTCTGCCCCCCCACAAAGCAAGGCGGCCTAGTGGCCTTAAAAAGCCTTAGAATCAGGTCATGTACGTTTCTGTAATGTACTTAAAACGCACAGCAGAATCATCCAGGACAAACCATGGCAGCAACTCTCAAACGCGGTGATTTAGTCAAAGCCCTGCGGGACAAACTAGAAAACAGCTTGGAAATTAAAGCCAGTGATGACCGCCTCCCCGCTTACCTCTTTGAAACCCGGGGGGAGATTGTCGATATGAATGACGAGTACGCCTTGGTGAAGTTTGGCCATGTGCCCACGCCCAACATCTGGCTGCGGATTGACCAGTTAGAAAAAGCCTAGGGTCGCCCCTACCCCCCTCTAGCCAGATGGATTCAGGCTCAGAAACGGCTAGAACAACGGCTAGAGAAGGCCGTTTGGCCTAGGGCGGCGGTTTGGCCCATGGCATGAAGTCTTGACGAACACTAGAAGGGTGGTCAGACGATGACGACGGATACCTCGTTTCCCCCAACGCTGCTGAAGACCGACCTGCTGCGTCGCGTACCGATCCACCTCGCAACAGCAGAATCCCTAGGGCCCATCACGGAGGTCTGGGTTGATCCGCGCCGCCATTGGGTGATTGGCATCGTCTGCGGGGGTGGTCTAGGTCGCCGCAGTCAGCGATTTCTGTGGCATCAGGTCGCGTCCATCGGCCACGATGGTCTGGTGCTGCAAGACTCGTCCGTTGACGAAAATCCCGTTCATACCAGCATGGCCGAGGGCAATGTCCAAAACCCTACAGACGCGTCCTTGGCAGAGGGGATTGTCCTCAGCGATATCGAGGTGTGGTCGGATCACGGCGATCGCCTCGGCCCACTGAGCGACTACCGCTTTGACCCCAGCCGTGGGGCCATTCTGCAATACCACTTCAGCACCCAATCTTCTCCAGCCCTAGCCCCTGGCTATTATGCCCTGCCACCCGAGGCCGTCATTAGCCTAGGCCGTCGCCGCATGATGGTGTCCCACACGGCCCTCGCCCAAGCCGAACGTTTGGGTGAGCCGGTTGCTTCACGCTCCACAACCCCTCGTTCTCCCCTAGACGCCTTGCCCCTAGATCAGGTCTTTGAACACATCCCCGACCCTCGGCAAACCTGGGACACCACCCTAGACAAAACCCGTCAGGCCCGCAACCAACTTTCCGATCAGGTACAGGAACAGGGCCATCGTCTTCAATCTGAGGCCCAACAGCGTTTGGGGCATTGGTTGGGAGATGTGAAAAAGCGCACCCGCCGCCTGCGCCACCAAATCCGGGAAACCGTCTCCGATGTCACCGCTGGTCTCCCGACTCCACCGCCACCACGGGACACCCGCCCGCCCACCATCGATGTTGACGCCACGGAACTCTGGAGCGACGACGATCCGCCGCCTCGTTCCTAGGACATTGGCCTCCATAGGCAAATCAGCGCCCCTTGTGCGAGGTGAGTTGGCCCCGCCAAGGAGTCCTTAGGGCGGCTGGGCATCTGTATGCCGCCTAATCTTGAAGAGAGGCATCAGAGCCAAATTTGCGGCCTAGCCATCCCACCACGCCGCTGGCAATGGCCCCTGCCATCAACACACTAATGGCAGGCAGAATCAGCGGATTCCAGAGGGAATACCACAGATCTAGACCAAGGTTGAGATTCATGCTGCGCCCCAGCACTGCCGCCATAAACCAGGCAAAGGCCATCAGCACCAGCCCTAGATCGACGACTAATATCCAGCTAATCGTGCGCGAAATGACATCCTTCATGGGGATCTGGATAAGGTACAGCGTCCTTAGTTTAGTGGAAAATGGCCTGCAAAGAGGTCCAACATCTCCGGCTACTAAGCCTTTGACAGATGGCGCGAATGCCTTGGAAGTCGGCTAGTCGCATCACCCCTTGAGCGCCCAGATAAGCAAAAAATTGGCTGCCCCTCTCTGGAGTCAGCCAATCTAGTCATGTACAGCTTTTTCAAAAGTCGATCGCCTCTGGGGAATAGAACCCGAAGACTATTTCGATAACGTTTGGATCACAACCGGCGGGACATCTCTTGGATTGAGTATTTATCCTTAGAGTAGCAGGGTCTAGCCGACCTAGATCGTCTCGATAACTAACAGGAGCCTAGTCTTGCTCTTGGGAAATGAGTAGATTATCGGGGTCAACATAGTGGCAAACGGCGTCATCAACGCAAATCAAGGCCCATCCAGAGGCGTCAATGCTCACTAGGTTGTAGTCCCCATCCTGCACAAAGAAGCCTTTGTGGTTGCGGGTTTCAGGCTTGATACCAACAGAAGTGTCAGACATAGCTACACGCTCCAGAAACAACGACTAGCAATAATGAAGAAAAGCTTATGGCTTAATTACGAAAATCCTATCATCTCCTTCATGGGATTTTTATTAAGTAATTTAAGGGAATATGTCGAGGCAAGACGATTCAGCAGTTAACGCTTCATCAAACCTCGGGCTAAGACCTGAAAATAGCGGCATTAAGGGGAAAGGCATGAAATTTCTATCGCCAGCGAAAGATTTATTGAAGTTATGTAAACTTTATGATTATCGTCTCTCAGATCCACAAATTAGGCCATAAATCTGCATAAATACTTAGTCCTCTCGGTCGATCAATCTGCATAAATACTCAGCTCTTCAGAAAAGTTGATCTGCATAAATACTCAGCTTTTTAGAGGAACAATTCCGCATATCGCCGGAGCCAGTCTGGCTGAGACCTTGCCCCTTTAAAGGTCAGAAGGTTCCAAGGTTTGAACGTTGTCTGAATGTCCTGACCCACGTGACGATAGCCATCTATACTCAGATTTTTGGGATGATTAATCAGCACAAATGCTCAGCCATCTGAAGTCATTCCTCTACGGGGCAAGCTTAACCTCAAGGAGCATGATTCCTGGTGAAGACCCAGGTGACTGCTGCTTCCCAGGGCGCTTGGGCGCAGCGACGGGAAAGTCAACCCTCGCCGAGGATTTTAGGCTGATTGGGTCCGCTATCACGCCACCCAATCCACTCGTTCCCAGGCTTTTCGGCCCTAGGTCAGGCCATTGGGGGAAGACTGCGTATTGATTGACAACCTTGGCTATTGGCCCAGTTTCAGCCAGTGTTTTAGCACGCGCCAACGGTGGTGAAGGGTGGGCATTCGTAGCCAATACCCCCAGCGTCGAGCAATAGCCCCCAACCGCCCGGTGAGGCAAAGACCAAAGCCATGCACCACGGCCTCGCCCTTGCCTAGGGTGAGCATATTCCCCAAGTGGTGATAGAGGAAAGGACGCAGGGGACGATGGTAAAGGCTAGCCCAGAGATTATGGGCCACGATGGGAGCAGCCTGATAGGCGGCTTGGGCCGTCATTGGGGCACGGCCTTTGCCATGGGTGGGCATTTCGGCGATATCGCCCAGCACAAAGACGTTCTCGTAGTCCAGCAGTTGCAGGGTAGGTTTGACCAGGCATTGTGCCAGGGGAGACTGCTTAGGAATCTCCATCCCTAGCCATGGCTGCGGAATAGTACCCACCGTCCAAACTACGAGGTCGGCAGGGCAATGATAGGTGGCATCGGCATGTTGATAAATGACTTGATCCGCATGTACAGCCTCAATGGCGACATCAGTCAATATTTCAACACGGCGCTTCATCAAAGCCTTGGTAGCGGCTTGCTGAATGGCGAAGGGATGGGAGCGCAAAATCACGGCCCGCCGATCTAGCACCGTGATATGGCCCCGTCGTCCTAGACGATCCGCCAGTTTGCAGGCCAGTTCTACCCCGCTTGGCCCTGCCCCCGTTACCACCACTTGAATCGGGTTCGCCTCCGTAGCGATGGGTTCTAGTTCGGCCAACCGTTTTTCTAAGGCCCAGGCATCTTCCAGGGTGGTGAATGGAATCGCGTGGTGACTACCGGGTGTAACGGGGGGCTTCAGTCGGCTTCCCGTAGCCACCACTAAGTAGTCGTAGGACAGCTTTTTGCCCTGCCGTAGGGTCACCTGTTGCTGATGGATGTCGATCTGCTCCACCCAGTCTTGGCAATGGTCAACTGTGTAGGGATTCAGCAACTCGCGGTAGCTAGGGGCAATTTCCCAGGGTTTTAACTCGTCGGTCAACACCTCGTAGAGCAAGGGCGTAAACAAAAAGCGATCTCTGGGTTCGATCAGGGTAAGCCGAAAGGTGGGGGCAGATCGCCGCTGGTAGCGCTGAAGGGCCAGGGCGCAGTACAACCCGCCAAAGCCGCCACCCACGATACAAACATGGGGCGGATCCAAGCGGGCATGGGGCGAAGCGGTGGAGCGGGGCAAGGCGGTACCCTGATTCAGAAAGGTCGAAAAGAAACGAGAGCAGACGTGGGATTATGTCTATCCTACCTCCGTAGGAATGCCGAAATTTGCCCTATCACCGCTCACCGTACCTCCTGACATCGACGGATATGCTCCATCCCCGTAACCCCCATTCCGATAGGCTGCTTCCCCTATCCCCCGATCCATCGGCGCGGGTGTGGCAGGTGGCGGATAGTGTGGTGATGGCCGTGCCCCTTGCTGCTGTGGATCCTAAGCCAACCCTACTCAGCCCAGCCGAACAGACCCAGGCTAACCGCATTCAGCACGAACAGCAGCGACGCACTTTTCTAGCGAGTCGTACGCTGCTGCGACAATGGCTGAGTCAGGTGACAGGACAACCAGCGGACAGCCTCACGCTTAGCACTGGCCCCCACGGAAAACCGTTTCTGGTAAAAGATTCCGGCCTTCAGTTCAATCTCTCCCACGGCGGTGACTGGTTGATGCTTGGCCTAAGTGATCGTCAAACCGTTGGGATTGACATCGAGCCGATCCGGCCCCGACGACAGTTGCCCCAACTCTGCCGCCGCTACCTCAATGAAACCGAGTCTCGCACCGTGCTGTCTCTGCCACAGGATCAGGCCCCAACCCAATTTCTGCGGTATTGGACATGCAAAGAAGCCTACGTCAAAGGCTTAGGGGTAGGCCTCACTATGCCGCTCAACGCCGTAGCGTTGACTTTGTCCTCTAACTCTCAGTCCCCGGAACCCGAACGAGTTGAATCGACCCAAGGACTAGAAGCGGGCTGGCAGATCTACCAGTGGCAGCCCACATCGGGTTACGTTGCCGCCCTCGCCCTACAAGACCCAGACTAGGCGATGACTGTACGAACCATGACAGGGAAATCAGCCGTCTGCCAACCTGACTCGAACCCAACCAAGGTTGTAGGATATCCCTAGCATCGGTACACCGTGGCGAGTAACCCAGTTTCTACCTTGGTGAAGCCCCAATCTCGTTGGCTACTCGATGAAGCAACCGGGTTTCTGAGTCAAGATTCTAGTTTTTCTCCAGATCCGCTGTTTCTGTGGGCAGCACGCTCTCTTCGGTTTGGTTCCAGTCGATATCGGGCATACTCGCGGAAGCTTCCCGTAGTGAGACTTCCCAGTGCTTACGCATTTTCAGCAGATAGGGATCCCCAGCATGGAATTGCGCTCGGTGTTTAACCTCAAAACTATCCGCTGCATACATTGTCATATTGATCGGCGGGCCAACGGATAGGTTAGATCGCATGGTGCTATCAAGGGACAGCAGGGCACATTTGGCGATGGCATCTAGGGGCGCATCGAAGTGGATGGTGCGGTCTAGGATAGGCTTGCCGTACTTGGTTTCGCCAATTTGCAAAAAGGGCGTTTCTGGGGTGGCCTGAATGCAGTTGCCCTGGCTGTAGACCAAAAAGAGGGCAGGTTCTTCCCCCATAATTTGCCCCCCTACCAAAAAGCTGCACTGAAAATCAATGCCGTCCTTCTCTAACCAGGCGCGGTCTACGTCCTGCATAGCCCGAATTTGCTGGCCCACGTAGCGGGCAACGTCATGCATGGTGGGCAGGGTATGGAGGTTGGGCGTTTGGTTGCCTTTGAGATCTTGGTTGAGGGTATGCACGACACCCTGGGTTACGGACAGGTTTCCTGAGGTGCAAAGTAAGATAACCCGTTCCCCCGGCTGGGAAAAATCGAACAGCTTACGGTAGGAGGAAATGTAATCTACTCCGGCATTGGTGCGAGAATCCGCCGCCAGCACTAAACCCGACCGGGCCAATATCCCTAAGCAATACGTCATAGCGCCTACGATGGTTCCGTACTCCTTAAAAAAAGCGCTGACAACCGCCAGCGCCCTTTGTACTATCACCGGATAACCTAAATGATCTGGTTGATCCAAGCCACCATTCCAGGACTAGGCCCCAGTTTGCTTGCTGGAGGTTTGGATGTACAGAATTAGCAGGAACACCGTGGGCACCAACACAAAGAGAATGCTGGCCACAAAACCGAGCTTGTTAACTTCCATGAGCGATTGCCTCTACTCTCAACCAAAGGGATGCTCGACCAGGCGATCATCAATAACGCCTTTAGAATATCACTCTCCCCGCCAGGAAAAATAGAACCGCTACGACAAACACCCAATCCTGGTTGCCTTCAATATCAATTCAGCCGAGCAACAGACATGCCCCCATCAGACTTTCCCCTCCAGGAGGGGCGGGGGCGGGTTCCATGAGCTATCGGCTTCCAAGGGCTTTACTCAATCCGGCTTTTACCTTGGTATCTGTGGGCGGAGAGACCTTGCCCCTACTTGCACGAACGTTTGGGATTCGTCACCACCGTCACGGGGCCATTCACCGTGTCTTGGCAGGCGAGACGGCAGGTGCTGGGCCACTTCTTCAGTTTGCGCTCCTCCACTGCCGTGCGGGGGGAGAGGTTCTCGCCGCCAGACACCACATCAACAATGCAGGTGCCGCATTGACCATAGCCACCACAGTTCATCAGCTTGCCGCTGAAGGTGTATAGATCAATACGGTTCTCCAGCGCCTTAAACCGAAGATTCGCCCCATCCGCCACAATCACTTCTTGATCTTCGTTAAGAAACTTAATAGTAGCCATTGGGTCACACTCCTTCACGTTGGCGTCCGTTTTCTGACTAAAGCCATAGTTTCCGGGCTTTAGGCGGCTTGGCCCAGCCGTTTTAGGCTCCATGCACGACCAAGATGGCCGTCAAATGAGCTTGCGGGGGGCATTTGAAGTAGTTACACTTCTTTAAGCAATTTCATTGTTACATCTGATCTGTACCAAATGAATTTCTATCCCCCAGTCGCCCTGGACAAGTCCAGGGATCGCCGCTGAAATGGGGATGCTGTGAGGGATCTGGTAGCCCTATCTGGTAGGCTTATCAGTATCTGGCATGGTTAAGACAACTTCCAAAACATTCACTGTTTTACCTAGAGGAGGAGAGTAGTCAATGGGACTACCCTGGTACCGGGTACACACCGTCGTCATCAATGATCCCGGGCGACTGATTGCTGTACACCTAATGCATACGGCCCTTGTGGCTGGTTGGGCTGGCTCGATGGCTTTGTTCGAGCTGGCCACCTTTGATCCAAGCGACCCCGTCCTCAACCCCATGTGGCGGCAGGGCATGTTTGTGCTGCCCTTTATGGCCCGTCTCGGCGTCACCCAATCCTGGGGCGGCTGGAGCGTGACCGGCGAAACCGCTGTAAACCCTGGCTTCTGGTCCTTCGAGGGCGTGGCAGCGGCTCACATCGTGCTGTCTGGCCTGCTGTTCTTGGCCGCCTGCTGGCACTGGGTCTTCTGGGATCTCGATCTGTTCCGCGATCCCCGCACCGGGGAACCGGCCCTGGATCTGCCCAAGATGTTTGGGATTCACCTGTTCCTGTCCGGTCTTCTCTGTTTTGGCTTTGGCGCATTCCACCTCACCGGCCTCTGGGGGCCTGGGATGTGGGTGTCTGACCCCTACGGCCTAACGGGCCATGTTCAGGGCGTCGCCCCTGAGTGGGGTGCCGCAGGCTTTAACCCCTTCAACCCTGGCGGCATTGTGGCCCACCACATTGCGGCTGGTATTGTCGGGATTATTGCTGGTCTGTTCCACCTCACCGTGCGTCCTCCCCAGCGGCTCTACAAGGCTCTGCGGATGGGGAACATCGAAACCGTGCTGTCTAGCAGTATCGCCGCTGTGTTCTTCGCCGCCTTCGTGGTAGCAGGCACCATGTGGTATGGCAGCGCCGCCACCCCCATCGAGTTGTTTGGCCCCACTCGCTATCAGTGGGATAGTAACTACTTCCAGCAGGAAATTCAGCGTCGGGCACAAGCTGAAGTGAATGCTGGCGGTACTCTGGCTACGGCCTACGCTCAAATTCCCGAAAAACTCGCTTTCTACGACTACGTCGGCAACAGCCCCGCCAAAGGTGGTCTGTTCCGGGTTGGTCCGATGAACCAGGGCGATGGCCTGGCCCAAGGCTGGCTGGGGCACCCCGTCTTCAAGGATGGCGAAGGCCGCGAACTCACCGTTCGTCGTCTGCCCAACTTCTTTGAGACCTTCCCCGTGGTTCTGGTGGATAAGGACGGTATCGTCCGCGCCGACATCCCCTTCCGGCGGGCTGAGTCTAAATACAGCTTCGAGCAAACTGGCGTTACCGCAACCTTCTACGGTGGTGAACTGGATGGTCAAACCATCACCGATCCCACCCTACTGAAGCGCTACGCCCGTAAGGCTCAACTAGGCGAACCCTTCGAGTTTGACCTCGAAACCCTGGGTTCTGACGGTGTATTCCGCACCAGCACCCGTGGCTGGTTCACCTACGGCCACGCTGTCTTTGCGCTGCTGTTCTTCTTCGGCCACATCTGGCACGGGTCTCGTACTCTGTTCCGCGATGTGTTCGCCGGTATCGACCCCGACCTCTCCCCCGAACAGGTGGAGTGGGGCTTCTTCCAAAAAGTGGGCGACACCAGCACCCGCAACGAAGAGCGCGTCTAATCCACGCTTGATCTGAGGGTTTAGCCCATGGCCCGACTGGTGAGCGTTTCGCCAACCGCGTTTCGCAAAATCGGTCGGGCTTTTTAAGGTCTAGGTTCCAGACACCATTGAAATCCCTGTAAACTATCTATAGATAGAGTAGGAGCTCTTTAACCATGGAAGCTGTCGCTTACATCTTCATCTTTGCCTGCATCATTGGCACCCTGTTCTTTGCCATCGCCTTCCGCGAACCCCCACGCATTTCTAAGGACTAACTTCAACAACTAAGCCAATTCCTGAGCAGTCAGGAACTATGGCACAAAGAACGTCCAGCTTCTCATTAGAGAAGCTGGACGTTCTTTGTGCGTGTATGGTAATGCTCTGCTATGGTGCATTGCTTCGGTGGTGCATTGCTTCGGTGGCGTTGATTCAGTGGCGTTGATTCAGTGGTGTTGATTCAGTGGTGTTGATTCAGTGGTGTTGATTCAGTGGTGCATTGCTTCGCGAATGCACCCTACGGTACCTTGGGAAATGTAGGGTGGGCACTGCCCACCATCCCCCTATCCGAACCCTATCCCCATGATTGGACAACAATCCACCGCCAAAACCATCTTTCTGCTCGTTTCTATGGCGGGGTGGCTGATTGTGGGGGCGGCGATGATGTATCTATTTCCGGCCATTGCCGACGGGCTGTTCGGCAACGACCGCACTCACCTGTGGATGACCAACCTAAGCCGAGGGGGCTATGACCCCAGCCTAGGTTGGCTAGGGGGTGGGGTGGCCCTGGGGTTAACCCTGGTTGGGAACTGGATCTGGTATCAGTATTTCGACGGTAAGTAACCTCAGATCATCACCACAGTGCCTAGCGGATGTATAACTCCATCACCCGTGCCAGGTCTAGGCGAGATTGGGCACTGAGGCCAAAGGTGGATCGGTGGCCTCGGTTGAAATGATCCGCAGCGGCGCAGGCAATCATGGCGGCGTTGTCGGTGCAGAGGCTCAGGGGCGGAAAAAGCACCCGCAGATGATGGGTTTCTGCCGCAGTCTGCAAATGGCGACGCAGGGCGCTATTTGCAGCAACACCACCACCGACGGCAATGGTGGTAAAGCCATGGTCGAGGGCACAGTTAATCGCTCGTTTGGTCAGACTTTTGGCCACCGTCGTCTGAAAACTGGCCGCTAAGTCCGCCACAGGTAAAGGATCAACACCCTCGGCCTTGAGTTTTTCCACCAGCCGCAGCACCGCCGTTTTCAGGCCGCTAAAGCTGGAGTCGTAGGGATGAAAGCCCCCTTCTGGTAACGAAATGTTGCCTTCCGGTAGGGGAAAGGCTTTATCGTTACCTTCCTTCGCAAAGCGATCAATCACTGGCCCGCCGGGGTAGCCCAATCCTAGCAGCCGCGCCACTTTGTCGAAGGCTTCTCCTGCCGCATCGTCACGGGTTTGGCCTAGGGTTTTGTAGTCGCCACAGTCCTTAACGCCGATCAAGCTGGTGTGGCCACCAGAGACCAGGAGACACAGGTAGGGCGGCTGAAGGTCGGTTTGGGCCAGGTAATTGGCGTAAATGTGTCCTTCTAGGTGATGGACGCCCAGAAATGGCTTTTTATAGACCATAGCCAGGGTTTTGCCTGCCGTTAGGCCCACCATCAGCGCACCGACTAGGCCAGGGGCAGTGGTAGCGGCAATGCCATCAATCTCGCCCCAATCTAAACCCGCCTGATCCAAGGCCGCCTCTAGCTCGGAGCCGAGGGTGAGGACATGCTGG